>JASLDK010000355.1 GCA_030145945.1 Nocardioides sp. | reverse complement strand
ACGTCGGGGGAGCCGGCCTTCGTCGCGAGCTCGGCGGTCTCCTGGAGACCTGCCTCGTTGACGTCGGAGAGGGCCAGGCGGGCGCCCTTGCCGGCAAGGTTGACGGCGAGAGCGCGACCGATGCCGGAGCCGGCTCCGGTGATGACGACGACCTTGTTCTTGAGGTTCTTCACGAGTTGACCTTCTCCATGGAAATGTTGGCTGCGGTGTTTGCTGAGGTGTTGCCTGGGCCGTTCAGCGCGGTGACGTCGTACTTGTCGATGTCGAAGGCGGACAGGTGCTTGCGGAAGGTGAATGTCTGTCCCGGCCACAGCGTGGTGTTGTTGCCGAACTTGTCGAGGTACCAGCTGGCACAGCCGCCGGTCTGCCACACGGTCGGCTTCATCTTGCGGCGGATCTCCGCGGTCCACGCGTCCTGCGCTGCCTGGGTCGGCTCGACGACGGCGAGGCCTTCGCGCCGCATGGCCTTCGCGGCCTCCACGACGTACTTCACCTGGGACTCGATGATGAAGATCATGCTGGAGTGACCCAGCGCGGTGTTGGGGCCGACGAGCTGGAACAGGTTGGGGAAGCCGTGGATGGTGGTTCCCTTGTACGCCGCCATGCCGCCGTCGTCCCACACGTCGGCGAGGGTGCGGCCGCCGCGTCCGGTGATGTGCTGGGCGATCGGGGGCTCGGTGACGTAGAAGCCGGTCGCGACGACCAAGACGTCGATCGGGCGCTCGACACCATCAGCAGTGACGACGGCGTTGCCGGTGACCTTGGCGATGGGGTCGGTCACGAGGTCGACGTTGTCGGCATCGAGGGCGGGGTACCACTTGTTGGAGATCAGGATCCGCTTGCAGCCGGCGCGATAGTCGGGCGTGACCTTCCTCCGCAGGGCGGGGTCGGAGATGCCCTTGGCGATGTTCTTCCGGCCCTGCAGCTCGACCGCGCGCATCGCCTGCGGGAACTTGGCGAAGGCCGGGACGCGGGACTCGAGCGTGCCGTAGACGACCGCGCGCAGCGCGCGCTGGGCGCCGGGCACGTTCTTGAAGACCGCCTTCTCGAGACCGGAGAACGCGCGCTCGTTGCGGGGGATGATCCAGTTGGGCGTGCGCTGGTAGACGTCGACGTGACCCGCAACCCGCTGCAGCTCGGGAACGAGTTGAACCGCGGAGGCGCCGGTGCCGATCACGGCGATCCGCTTGCCCGTGAGGTCGACGTCGTGGTTCCAACGGGCGGAGTGGAAGATCTCGCCCTGGAAGGTCTCGATGCCCTCGATGCTCGGCATGGACGGCTCGGAGAGGCCGCCCGATCCGGAGATCACCGTGCGGGCGGCGTACTCCTGGGCGCCGTCGGGGCCCTCGGTCCGCACGATCCAGCGCTGCTCGCCCTCGTCCCAGGTCGCGTCGGCGACCGCGGTGTCGAAGACGAAGCGGTCCAGGGTGCCGGACCTCTCGGCGACCTTGCGGGTGTACTCCCAGATCTCCTGCTGCGGCGAGTAGACCTTCGACCAGTTCGGGTTGAGCGCGAACGAGTAGGAGTAGAGCTGGCTCGGGACGTCGCACTCGGCACCCGGGTAGGTGTTGATGTGCCAGGTGCCGCCGACGTCGCTGTCCTTCTCGATGACGACGAAGTCACGCTCACCGGCCTCGTCGAGCTTGATGGCCGCGGCCAGTCCGGCGAAACCGGCGCCGATGATGAGGTGGTCGACCTGGGTGCGACCATCGCTTCGGTTGCTCATGGAAGAACGCTATTGGCGTTATTGAATATCTGTCAATAGAGTGGGGTGCGTGACGACGGCCACGCCCTCCCCCCGTGTCCGGCTCTCCCCCGAGGAGCGCCGGATCCAGCTGCTCGAGCTCGGCACCCGCCTGCTCGCCACCCGCTCCCTCGACGAACTCTCCATCGACCTGCTCGCCGAGGAGGCCGGCGTCTCCCGCGGCCTGATGTACCACTACTTCGGCGGCAAACAGGGCTTCTACGAAGCCGTCGTCCAGCACGCCGCCGACGACCTCTACCGCCAGACCGCCCCGCCCGACGAGGGTGAGCCGCTCGAACG
Organism: Nocardioides sp.; assembly: GCA_030145945.1. GTDB lineage: Bacteria > Actinomycetota > Actinomycetes > Propionibacteriales > Nocardioidaceae > Nocardioides. The sequence continues at coordinate 7,197 of JASLDK010000355.1, read as the reverse complement.
ACTCCTCGTCTCCCTGGCCGGGTACGTCGACTACGTGATCGCCAACCACACCGGCTACCGCTCCCTGGTGACCGCCGCCCGCGGCGGCAACGAGTCACTCCGGGCGATCTACGACACCACCTTCGCTGCCCTCGCCGACCGCTTCTTCACCAGCGACCCCGACGGCCAGGTCATCCCCGAGTCGCCCGCCATCCGTCTGCTCCTGCACGCCTGGCAGGCGATGGTCGAGGACCTCGTCCTGACCTGGTGCGAACGCCCCTCCGGGCTGAGCCGCGAGGACATCCTGCACGTCGTCACCACCTCGCTCCCCGCCTTCGTCGCCACCCTGGACTCCACCCCCTCCGCCCTCCGCGAGAAGTGAGTTCTGACGGCCGAGTGGTGAGTTGTGACGCGCGAGAAGTGAGATCTGACGCGAGTGGCTACTTCTGACGCCCCCGCCGCCGGCGTACCCGAGTGACGCCGACCAGGCGCGGACCGGCGAGCCGTGCCTCCACACGCCGGGCTTCGCGCATGACCGGCTGGGCGACGTACTCCCCAAGGATCACGCCTGCCGCCAGGGCGATGGCGATGGATGCGGCCGTGACCATGGCGAGCAGGCCCTGCGCCGCGCGTTGACCGCCCTCCTCGCCGAGCAGGAAGAGGCCGCGATAGATGGACAGACCAGGCAGGAGGGGTACGACGGCCGACACGACGACCACGAGTGGCGGGACGCGGAACCGGCGACCGACCGTGTAGCCGAACAGACCGATCACGAAGGCCGCCACGGCGACCGCCCAGGTGCGGCCGAAACCGGCCTGGTCGATGCTCTCGGTCGCCGCGATCGCGATGCCGCCCAGCACGCCGATGGGAACCATCGTGCGGAGCGGCGCATAGGAGGCGAAGGCGAAGGCCGCGGCGGCGATCGCGCCACCCACGCCGGCGGCGCTGACGCTGACGAGGTCGAAGTTCGGCAACGCCAGGCGGGGTACGTCGATGCCGACCGCCACGCACAGCGAGAGCCCCCCGCCGACGCCCGCGATGATGCCGGCGGTGGCGAGGACGGCCTCCAGGATGCGCGCGCCGCCGGTGACGAGGAAGCCTGAGAGTGCGTCCTGGAGCGCGCCCATGAATCCGATGCCGGCGAGCAGCATGATGATGTTGGCGGTGACGACGAGCGACGCGTCGAGATGCACCCACGGTTCGGCGACCTGGGTGCCGACGGTCGCGAGGACGGTGGCGACCACGCCGCCGGCGACCTGTTGGTAGAAGCCTGGCAGTCGCCTGCGGGTCATCGACAGCTGGAGGCGGTCGATGCAGACGGCGGCCAGCATCGCCACGAGTACGACGATCAGGTTGCCGCCGAGCTGGAGCCCGACGCCGCCGCACATCACGCCCGATCCGACCGTGGCCGCCCAGCGCGGGCGGGCGTGGCCGGAGGAGACGATCTGCGCCAGCTCGGTGCGCGCTCCCTCGAGGTCGGTGTCGCCGTTCACGACCTCGCGGACGAGATGATCCACGCGGGTCAGGTCCTCGTAGTCGATCTCGCGCTGGGTCACCGCGCGGATCTGTACGACGGGAGGCTCGTCCGGCACCTGCTGCACACTCATCGCGAGCGAGGTGAAGGTGAGGTCGACCTGCGTGTGGCGTACGCCGAGCGCGTGGGCGAGTGCACGCATCGTGGCCACGACATCGGCGGCGCCGGCTCCGGACGAGAGCAGCACCTCCCCGACCTTGAGACACAGGTCGAGCGTGCGGTTGAGGGTCCGCAGATCGTCCATGGGACCACTCTGTCAGGCCCTCTCTGCACGGTCTCTAGGGTGGGCGCCGTGAATGATCCCTTCGACAAGGTCTCGGCGTTGCCGGTCGTGATCCCGCTCGGGGTCGTCGTGTTCGTGCTGCTCTGCTGGCGGTTGCAGGCCACCCGACGCTTCACTCTGCCGCGGGCCGCGGTCGCCGCCGCGCTCGCGGTCTATGGCGCGGGGATCGTGGCGAACACCGTCTTCCCGATCTTCCTGAACCCTCCGCCGCGCGACAGGTCATGGTGGTCGGGTGTCGTGCTCACGCCGTTCGTGGACTACGAGGTCGGCGACGCGGTCACGAACGTGATCGTGTTCGTGCCGCTCGGCGTACTGATCGCGCTCGTGCTGCAACGCCCCAACTGGCTGCCGGTTCTGGCGGCCGTGGTGTGTTCCAGCTTGGCGATCGAGCTGACCCAGCTCGCGGTCCAGGACCTCGCCGGCGGCGGCCACATCGCCGACATCGACGACCTGATCTTCAACACGGTGGGCGGAATGGTCGGGTACGCCGCCCTCCTCGTGCTGTTGCGCCTTCCGGGAGGCTCGCGGCTGGTCTCCCACTTCCGCTGGGCGGCGCCGGCCGCGGGCGGCATACCGCTCGACAGGCACAACTGACCACTCGGCCGTCACAAGTGACCACTCGGCCGTCACAAGTCACCATTCGGCGGTCACAAGTGACGACTCGCGCGTCACAAGTCACTACTCGCGCGTCAGAACTCACCACTCGCGGTCCCCTAGGCTGACCACGTGCGCATCGACTTCCACGGCTCGCCGAGGCCGACGCTGGGTGTGGAGTGGGAGTTCGCGCTGGTCGACCGGCGTAGCCGCGACCTGCGCAACGACGCCGCGCACCTGTTCGCGCGGGCCAAGCCACGGATGCCGGAGCCGCACAAGCTGCACAAGGAGTTGCTGCAGAACACCGTCGAGGTGGTGACGGGGGTGTGCGACACGGTGGCGGACGCGATGGCCGATCTGCGGCGCACGCTGACCCACGTGACGGCGGCGGCGGACGACCTCGATCTCGATCTCTACGGCGCGGGCACGCACCCGTTCGCGGACTGGACCGGGCAGCTGCTCACCGAGGGCAATCGGTACGCCGAGCTCATCAACCGCACGCAGTGGTGGGGCCGGCAGATGCTGATCTGGGGGGTGCACGTCCACGTCGGGCTCCCCGAGAGGGCGCGGGTCCTGCCGGTGCTCAACGGTCTGCTGACCTACTACCCGCATCTGCAGGCACTCTCGGCGTCGTCGCCGATCTGGATGGGCGCCGACACGGGCTATGCGTCGAACCGGGCGCTGATGTTCCAACAGCTCCCGACGGCCGGGTTGCCGTTCCAGTTCGAGCGGTGGGAGGAGTTCGAGGCGTTCGCGCACGACCAGCTCACCACCGGTGTGATCGACGAGCTCAGCGAGATCCGCTGGGACCTGCGGCCGGCGATGAAGCACGGCACCCTGGAGAACCGCATCTGCGACGGCGTCTCCACCCTCACTGACATGCAGGCGCTGGTCGCTCTCATGCACTGCCTGGTGATCTGGCTCGACGAACGCGTCGCCGCAGGCGAGACGTTGACGACGATGCCGCCGTGGCACGTGCAGGAGAACAAGTGGCGTTCGGCGAGGTACGGCGTGGAGGCGATCGTCATCCTCGACGCGGAGTCCAACGAGCGGCTCGTGACCGAGGACCTTGCGGACCTCGTCCCGCGGCTCGAGCCCGTTGCCGCGCGACTCGGCTGTGAGGCGGAGTTGGCGTCCGTCCTGGACATCGCGGCTCGCGGTCCGTCCTATGCCCGGCAACGCGCGGTGGCCGAACGCACCGGCGGCGACATGGTGGCTGTCGTCGACTCCGTGGTGACGGAGCTCAAGAACAGCCTGTGACCTCCCGCCAGGAACGCGTCAGCGGCTGCCCGGGAAGGTGATCTCGCAGTCGGTGTCGGCGCAGACCGGCGTCTCGGCCCACACCATCGCCGACTCGAAGCCGGTGCCGGTGGAGCGCATCACCTGCACACCGGTGAACTTGCGCTCCAGCGACGACTTCACGACGAACACGATGTCGCCGCGACCGTCGCCGTCGACGTCGCTGAGGGTGGCGCCCTCCAGGTTGCGCTGCCCGATCGTGGACGTGCCGGCGAAGCCCTGGATGGGTTGGAGCTTGCCGCTGGAGAGGTCGTAGGCCTGGACGGTGATCGTCTGGTCGCTGCCGTGCGCGTCGACGGTGACCAGGCTCGACGTACCGTCCCCGGTCACATCGCCGATCAGGTAGGCGTCGGCATAGATGTCGTTCTCGCTGACGGCGCCGACGGTGAATTCGGAGCCGGTCGAGGTCAGCAGTGCGAACCCCTGGCGGCCGGAGTAGTAGCCGGTGTACGCCTCGTCGGTGACCTTCTCGGCGGGCAGCTGGGCCCACAGGTCGCTGTCGCCGTCGTGGTCGAAGTCGCCGCTGCGCAGCTCGGTGGAGTCCATCGTCGCGTTGTCGAGGGATGCCCAGCGCACGGGTTCGGCGAAGTGGCCCGCACCGTCACCGGCGAGGACGAGCACGTCGACGGTGCGGCCGTGCTGGCCTGCCACGGCGAGATCGGCGGTCCCGTCGCCGTCGAAGTCGCCGCCCTGGACCTGGATCTCGAGCCTGTGGTCTCCCAGGACGGAGAACGGGAGGGCGAAGGCCTGTGCCTCACCGGTGGTCGTGACCGTGAGTTGCCGCGCGTCGGCGGCGAACGCCCAGGTCAACGCCTCGGAGATGCCGTCGGCGTTCCAGTCAAGACTGAGCTGGTCGGGCTCGTCGGACGGCTCGACCGCGAGCTGGGTCGTGGTGAACACGGTGCCATTGCTCGAGGCGGTGATCCGCTGCATCGACTGGAAGTCGGGCCGGAAGTAGAAGACCGCGTCGCCGTGGCCGTCGCCGTCGAGGTCGCCCTGGATGGGTACGGCGTGCGCGCCTCCGTCACGACTCGGCGTGGCCGCCGGCTCGTCGGATGCCCACGGGCTCAGGGCGGCGAGCACCCCGACACCGGCGGCAAGCAGCGCGAACACGGCCACGAGTACGACGATGAGCGGGACGTGACTGCGCGGCGGAGGCGGCGGCTTCGGCCGCACCCGGGTGGCCTCGTCGGCGGGGGCGAACGGCGTCTGTTGCGTGACCAACCGTCGCTCCGCGGTCCAGGCGGCACCGTCCCAGCGGCGCTCCCAGCCGTCGTGCTCGGCGTACCAGCCCGGTGGCATGCCGGGAGAGATGCCGGGAGGAGTGGTGTTGCTCAAGACCTGTCCCATCGTTCGCGTGCAGCCGTCCCCACCTACCCACACCCGCTGGCGATCAAGCCTGCCGATTTGCTTGTGGCGCCCGTCACAACACGCAAGGATCGGCGCATGGTCTCCGTGCCCGGCTTCCGGCCGATCGATCCCACCGCCTCGGCGTTCCTGCTCGCCGAGAACCGCAACATGCCGATGCACGTCGGCGGGCTGCAGCTGTTCGAGAAGCCCGAGGGCGCGGGGCCGGAGTTCGTGCGCGAGATGTTCGAGTCGATGCGCGACACCGAGCAGGTGGCGCCACTGTTCCTCAAGCATCCGCACCGTTCGGTGAAGACCGGCGGGACGCTGGTGTGGCGTGAGGACGAGCAGTTCGACATCGAGCACCACGTCCGGCACAGTGCGCTCCCCCAGCCGGGTCGGGTCCGCGAGCTGCTCGAGCTGGTGGGTCGCCTGCACTCGACCCGGCTCGCCTGGGAGCGGCCGCTGTGGGAGCTGCACGTGATCGAGGGGCTCGCCGACGGCCGGGTCGCGATGTACACCAAGCTCCACCACTCGTTGGTCGACGGCATCTCCGCGATGCGGCTGATGGCGAGCACGCTGTCCTCGGATCCCGACCGGCGCCACATGCTCGCCCCCTTCGCGGAGGGGGCCGCCCGCAAGCGCAAGCCCGCCGCGGAGGAGGGTTCCGACTCGCTCCCGGCCGCTGCCGTCGATGCCGCGACCACCGCGGCGCGCACCCTCGCCGACCTGCCCGGTGACACCGTCCGCACGGCCCTTTCGATCAGCGCCGATGCCGCCGGGATGCCGCTGGCGCTCGTGAAGACACTGCGCAAGGGCCTCAAGAACGAGACGTCGGCGGTGTCGCTGGCCGCGCCGCGCACCATCTTCAACCAGCCCATCACCGGCGCCCGCCGGTTCGCTGCCCAGGACTGGCCGGTCGAGCGGATCCGCGCGGTCGGCAAGTCGACCGGCACGACGATCAACGACGTCGTCCTCGCCATGTGCAGCGGCGCGATGCGCACCTATCTCACCGAGCTCGACGCCCTCCCCGACCAGTCAATGGTGTCGATGGTCCCGGTTGGCCTGAAGGCCAGGCAGGCAGGGACGGCGTCCGCCGACGGCGGCAACGCGATCGGCTCCGTCATGGTCCGACTCGCCACCGACAAGGCCGATCCTGCCGAGCGGTTGAAGGCGATCAGCCAGTCCATGAAGGACGGCAAGGAGGCGCTCTCCTCGATGACGCCGGCGCAGATCGTCGCGATGAGCGCGATCGGCATGGCGCCGTCGATCGTCGTGCCCATGCTGAAGATGCAGGGCCTGGTCCGCCCGCCCTACAACCTCATCATCAGCAACGTTCCCGGCCCACGCGTCCCGCACTACTGGAACGGCGCCCAACTCGTCGGCAACTACCCTGTCTCGATCCCGATCAACGGCATGGCCCTCAACATCACCTGCACGTCCTACGCCGGGAAGATGGGCTTCGGCCTCACCGGCTGTCGGCGTACCGTCCCACGCCTGCAGCGTCTGCTCACCCACCTCGACGACGAGCTCACCGCCCTGGAGGTCGCCGCCGGGGTCTCCTGATCAGCCGCGGATCTCGACGAACCCACCGCCGACCCGCTCGGCGACGGCCAGCAACCGGGCCCGCGTGATCGCGGAGACAGTCTCCAGTCCGGCTCTCTGGGCGTTGGAGCCGGCGCGGGTGGGTTCGGCGGAGTTGATCGACACGCACGTACGCCGACCGCCGTCGGCCGCATTCGCCAGCGCGACCGCGTGCCCCGTGGTGCCGCTGCCGGCGAAGTAGTCGAGGACCCGCGCGTCGGCGGGCATGGTGTCGAGGATCCGCAGCAACAACCCCGTCGGTTTGGGCGATTCGAAGACGTGCCCGACGAGCTCCTTGAGCTCGGCGACGGCAGTGTCGGTCGAGCCGATCTCCTCGGAGAGCCAGATGGTGCGCAGTTTCTTGCGACGTCCGCCGTCGGGGTGGCGCCAGTCGCGCTGGGAGACGTCGATGCGGTCGCCGCCGGGAACCCTCACGCGGCGGCACTCGAGGTCGTCGGGCCGTTCGTCGATCCGCGGCCGCGACCACCGCCACACGGCCGGCGTTCAGTCACCGATGACGGGCTTGATCTCCACGCCTCCCTCGAACGGGTCGGTCGCGACCCGGCCGGTGTCGGGG
>JASLDK010000337.1 GCA_030145945.1 Nocardioides sp. | reverse complement strand
CCTCGGCGCTTGAGCCCGTCGAGGATACCGAGCAGGGCACTGACGTCCTGCGGATGAAGCCCTGCGGAAGGCTCATCGAGCACATAGACCACGCCGAACAGTTCGGAGGTCAGCTGGGTCGCGAGTCGCAGTCGTTGTAGCTCCCCGCCGGAGAGGGTGGGGGTGGTGCGGCCCAGGGAGAGATACCCCAGACCGAGCTCGATGATCGGCCGCAGTCTGTTGACGAGTTCTGCGCCCAGGCGCCCTGTCGCGGCCAGCTTCTCCACCGAGTGGTTCGGTGTCTTGCGCACGTCGGGGGCGGCCGCGTGGGCTGATCCCCCAGCGTCGACGCGCTGCTGCACAGCGTCGCGTCGGGCTGCGTCGTCCAGAGCTTGCCCCGCCGTCTCGGTCCCGTCGAGATCGCCGGTGGCCCGCTCGACTGCCTCTTCGATCAGCGTCGAGAGCTCCGCGAGTGGCAGCTCGGAGAGATCAGCGACATCGAGGCCCTCGAACGTCACGGACAGAGCCTCCGGCTTCAGCCGCTTGCCATGGCAGGCGGGGCAGGGAGCGACCGTGAGGAACTGCGCCACGCGCCGCTTCATCGACTCGCTCTTGGTGTTCGCGAACGTGTCGAGCACGTACCGGCGCGCACCGACGAAGGTGCCCGAGTAGGTCGGCTCGACGCCCGCCGCGGTCGCGGCCCTGGCCTCGGCGAGAGTCAGGCGCGAGTGGACCGGGACGTACGGCGTCTCGTCCGTGTAGAGGATCCAGTCCCGATCCTCCTTCGGCAGATCCTTCCAGGGCACATCGACGTCGTAGCCGAGCGCGACGAGGACATCGCGCAGCTGATGACCGTGCCAGGCCGTCGGCCAGGAGGCGATGGCCCGCTCGCGGATCGTCAATGAAGGGTCCGGCACCATCTGGTCTTCGGTGACCTCGTACACCCGGCCGATGCCGTGGCACTCCGGGCACGCGCCCTGCACTGTGTTGGCGGAGAAGTCCTCGGCGTAGAGCATCGGCTGATCGTCGGGGTAGTGGCCGGCTCGGGAGTAAAGCATGCGCACCAGGGACGAGAGCGTGGTGATGCTGCCCACCGAAGAGCGGGCGTTACGGCTCCACGCTGCTGCTGAAGAGCAACGGCCGGCGGCATACCCGTGATCGAGTCGACGTCCGGGACGCCGGCCTGGTCGATCAGGCGACGAGCGTAGGGAGCGACGGACTCGAGGTAACGGCGCTGGGACTCCGCGAACAGGGTTCCGAAAGCCAACGAGGACTTCCCCGAGCCAGAGACCCCGGTGAACACCACCAGCGCGTCGCGGGGCACCGTCAGGTCGATGTCCTGAAGGTTGTGCTCGCGAGCGCCGAGAACACGCACGTCAGGCTGGACGGGCGAGGACTCTGGCGACGCGGGCACGGGTGCTTTGACCACGCCATGGAGATTAGCAACGCGGTCCATCGGTCGCGTCGGATCAGGCACTTGTCCTAGATAGTTCATTTGTCTGTGGCACGCATTGTTAGTGCGGTGGCACGCACGGCGATGGAGGATGAACTCCCTGCAGGCCAATGCTCGGCGATAGCCGAGGTCGCGGGTGACGGACTTCCGGATGACCGTGGCACCGCCGCGACCAGGCCATCCACCACTGGAGGAGATCGTCATGGCAAGCAGCAACCGCGCCATCGTGTTCCAGAACGTCAAGGACATGCGCGTCGAGACCCTCGACTTCCCGAAGCTCGAGATGCCGAACGGCAAGAGCGCCCCGCACGGAGTCATCCTCAAGATCGTCGCCACCAACATCTGCGGCTCCGACCTGCACATCTACCGCGGGTCCTTCCCGTCCCCCAGGGCATGGTGATGGGGCACGAGATGACTGGAGAAGTCCTCGAGGTCGGCCCCGACGTCGAGTTCCTCTCCGAAGGCGACCTGGTCTCGGTCCCCTTCAACGTCTCCTGCGGCCGATGCCGTAACTGCCGCGCCCGCCACACCGAGGTGTGCGAGACCGTGAACCCGCAGGCAAAGGAAAAGGACGAGGTTCAAACTTTCTCAAGAGTGGAGACTCTTGTCGAAGGTTTGAACCTCGCCCATTTGGGGTGAGTGACGGGACTTGAACCCGCGACGTCCGCGACCACAACGCGACGCTCTACCAGCTGAGCTACACCCACCACGACTGTTTCCGCCGGTCTCCCGGCGGCGGCAGCGCGGTCTATCGTACCTGCTCCGAAGGGGTGCTCATGACCACCCCTGGTTCACCCGGCCTCAGCCCGCGGTGCCTTGCCGCTCGGCGATCAGCTTGGCGTCCGCCGAGCTGGGGCCGGGCTGCGGAACGAACACGGCCTCGCGGTAGTAGCGCAGCTCGGCGATCGATTCGGTGATGTCCGCCAGCGCGCGGTGGCCGCCCTGCTTCTTCGGCGCGTTGAAGTAGGCGCGGGGGTACCAGCGGCGGGACAGCTCCTTGATCGAGGAGACGTCGATCAGGCGGTAGTGCAGGTGCTTGCTGAGCAGCGGCATGTCGCGGTCCAGGAAGGCGCGGTCGGTGGCGACCGAGTTTCCGCCGAGCGGCCACTTGCCGGCTTCGGGGGCGTACTGGGTGATGTAGTCCATCACCTGCTGCTCGGCCTGCTCCATCGTCAGGCCGTTCGCGAGCTCGTCCAGCAGTCCGCTGCGGGTGTGCATGTCGCGGACGAAGTCGTTCATCTGTTCCAGGGCCGCGGGCTCCGGCTTGATCAGTACGTCGATGCCGTCGCCGAGCTGGGTCAGCTCGAAGTCGGTCACCAGCACCGCGACCTCGATCAGCGCGTCGGCGCCGAGGTCCAGCCCGGTCATCTCGCAGTCGATCCAGATGATCCGGTCGTTCTTCGCCTTGTCGTCAGTCACGTCCACAACCCTAGAACTCCTCGGCCCTGCGGGGAGTCCGGGTCGCTACGCTCCTGCACCATGGCGACTCCCGACACCGCACCGCGGCGGCGCCGGTTCACCGCGCGCCGGGTCGTCGGGTGGACCTGCGGCGGCATCCTGTTCGGTGTCTGCCTGCTGATCGTGCTGAGCGCCGTCGGCGCGCGATCCGGGATCACCGCCACCGTGCTCGGCGTCGTGATGTCGCTGGTCGTTCTGGGCATCGTCGTACCGGTCTTCCGGTGGCTCGACCGGTTCGAGCCGGAACCCTTCGGGATGCAACTGTTCGCGTTCCTCTGGGGCGCGTGCGTGGCGACCCTCGGCGCCGCCGTCCTCAACCAGATCGGCAGCGACGTCATCGGCGCGGCCGGCGACCAGAATCCGGTGACCGCGATGTTCGTCGCGCCGCCGGTCGAGGAGTCCCTCAAGGCGCTGGCGCCGCTGATCCTGCTGGTCTTCCGGCGCAAGGAGATCGACGGCATCGTCGACGGCATGGTCTACGCCGGGCTCTGCGCCGCCGGCTTCGCCTTCGTCGAGGACGTCATCTACCTCGCGAACGGCTACGCCGACTCGGGGGAGCGGGGCCTGGTCGGCACTTTCCTGGTGCGCGTGGTGATGAGCCCGTTCGCGCATCCGATGTTCACCATCTGCACCGGCATCGGGGTCGGCATCGCGGCCACCTCGCGCGGTTTTTGGCTGCGCACCCTGCCGCCACTGATCGGCTGGGTGTGCGCCGTCCTGCTGCACATGGGGTGGAACGCGCTGGCCGTGCTGTCGCAGAACGGCTGGCTGGTGACGTACGTGTTGGTGCAGGTGCCGCTGTTCTGCTCGTTCCTGGCGCTGCTGTGGTTCGCGCGCAACCGCGAGTCGGCGAAGATCGGCAGCCAACTGTCGGCGTACGTCGACCAGGGCTGGCTCTCGCCGGCCGAGGTCCACATGATGGCGTCGATGCCGGAGCGGCGGTACGCCCGCGCCTGGGCCAAGTCCCACGGCGGGCGTCCGCTGCAGCGGCAGATGGTCGACCTGCAGGACCTCGGCAGCGAGCTGGCCATGTTGCGCTCGCGGATGTCCAAGGGCGACATCGTCGACGACTCTCGGGCGCGCGAGCAGCGGATGCTCGAGACGTTGTGGCGGCTGCGGCAACCGTTCCTCGGCACCCCGCTCTACCGCGGTCAGCGGGCGCCGCTGCCGAGCGCCGGGCGTCGCTGGCGCTGACAGCTTCGCGCGGGCCGTACGTCCGTCGGAATCCCGGGCCCCGGGCAGCCGACCGTACACTTGTCGCGCTCTGGCCCCCGTGGCGCAATGGATAGCGCAGCGGCCTTCTAATCCGCCGGTTGCAGGTTCGAGTCCTGCCGGGGGCGCCAACCACCTCGCGGATCCCGTTTTGTCGCCCTCCCGAACAAAGGGTAGGTTCACCTTGCTTAGGTTTACCTAGCCTCATTCGACGGAGGAACTTCAGTGCTCGGCAACTACCTCATCGGCCTGCGGGAAGGGCTGGAGGCGACGCTCGTCGTCGTCATCCTGGTCGCTTACCTGGTCAAGTCCGACCGACGCCACCTGCTGCCCCGTATCTGGGCCGGCGTCGCGGTCGCCGTCGGCGTCTCGCTGGCCTTCGGCGCGCTGCTGACCTGGGGCCCCAACGGGTTGACCTTCGAGGCGCAGGAGGCGATCGGCGGCACCCTGTCGATCATCGCCGTCGCCTTCGTCACCTGGATGATCTTCTGGATGGCGCGCTCGGCGCGCGGCCTGTCCAGCGAGCTCAAGGGTGCGGTCGACCGCGCCGCCGAGGCGTCCCGCGCGAGCATGGTCGTCGTCGCGATGCTGGCCGTCGGCCGCGAGGGGCTGGAGACCGCGCTGTTCCTGTGGGCCGCCAGCAAGGCCGCCAGCAGCGAGGGCGCGTCGACGACCCAGCCGCTGATCGGCGCCGTGCTCGGTCTCGGCACCGCCGTCGTCCTGGGCTACCTGATCTACCGCGGCAGCCTCACGCTCGACCTCGGCAAGTTCTTCAAGTGGACCGGTGGCTTCCTGATCCTGGTCGCCGCGGGCGTGCTCGCCTACGGCATCCACGACCTGCAGGAGGCCGGAATCCTGCCCGGGCTCAACACGATCGCCTTCGACGTGAGCGGCACCATCCGCCCGTCCTCGGTCATCGGTGAACTGCTCAAGGGCACCTTCAACTTCTCGCCGACGACCACCGTGCTGCAGGCGGTCGTCTGGGTCGCGTATGTCGTCCCGGTCATGGCGTTGTTCGTCAGCAAAGTTCGTCGCCCCCGTCCGCCGAAGGCCACCATGGCCCCGGCCCCGAGCCAGAAGGCCCACGCATGATCCGCACCACCACCCGTGTCCTCGCCCTGTCGTCCGTCGTCGGCCTGGCCCTGACCGGTTGCACCAAGAACTCTTCGTCGGACTCCGCCGGTGGCGGCGACATCACGGTCACCTCGACCGCAAAGGAGTGCCAGCTCAGCTCCGGTGAGGCGCCGAGCGGCAACGTGGTCTTCCACGTCAGCAACAAGGGCTCCGAGGTCACCGAGTTCTACCTGCTGGCCAAGGACGGCCTGCAGATCATCGGCGAGGTCGAGAACATCGCCCCGGGCATCAGCCGCGACCTGGTCGTGCGCGCCCCCGCCGGTACCTACTACACGGCGTGCAAGCCGGGCATGGTCGGCAGCGGCATCCGCTCGAAGTTCACCGTCAAGGAGTCCGGCGCGAAGCTCGAGGCGACCGGTGACGACAAGAAGCTGATCGACACCGCCACCAGCCAGTACGGCTCGTACGTGCGCGACCAGACCGACCAGCTGCTCACCAAGACCAAGAAGTTCGCCGCGCTCTACAAGTCCGGCAAGGACGCCGAGGCCCGCGCGCTGTACGCCGACGCCCGCATCCACTGGGAGCGCGTCGAGCCCGTCGCGGAGTCCTTCGGTGACCTCGACCCGAGCATGGACCTGCGCGAGGCCGACCTCGAGCCGAACCAGAAGTGGACCGGCTGGCACGCCATCGAGAAGGACCTCTGGCCGCCGAAGACCGGCTACACCGCCAAGACCACGGCCGAGCGGGCCGCGTTGGCGAACAAGCTGGTCACCGACACCCAGACGCTCTACAACCGCACCCGCACGATGAAGTTCACCGCGGACGGCATCTCCAACGGCTCCAAGTCGCTGATGGACGAGGTCGCCACCGGGAAGGTCACGGGCGAGGAGGAGACCTGGTCGCACACCGACCTGTGGGACTTCCAGGGCAACGTCGACGGCGCGAAGGTCGCCTTTGCCGATCTGCGTCCGCTGCTGGCCAAGAAGGACCCGAAGCTCGAGACCTCGATCGCCACCAAGTTCACCGCGCTGCAGACGCTGCTGAACAAGCACAAGAAGGGCACCGGCTTCAAGCTCTACAACGAGCTCAGCCCGGCCGAGGTCAAGGAACTCTCCAACGCGGTCAACGCGCTCTCCGAGCCGTTGTCGAAGATGACGGCGGCCGTGGTCAAGTGACCGAGCAGCACCACCCCGAACAGCTCGACGCCGCGGTCGAGGACGACGGGCGCGACGCCGGCGGCTTCAGCCGGCGTCGCATGTTCGGCCGCGCCGAGGGCCGCACCGGCCCCGGCGAGCCC
>JASLDK010000274.1 GCA_030145945.1 Nocardioides sp. | reverse complement strand
CCCTCAGCACCGATCCGCACCGTCACCGCACCGGGACTGGTCGCCTCCCCGAGCAGTTTGAGCAGCACGACCTGCTCCTCCAGCGCCTCGAGCAGCGGACGCACCGACGTCTCGAAGCTGTCGCCGAAACGCGCCAGGTTGGCGGTGCCGCCGACGACGACGCGCTCGTCGGAGCGGTGGTCGCTCATGGCCTCCACCAGTGTCTCGACCACTGCAACCGTGGCGGCCGATGCGGTCGGCGTACCGTCCTCGCCGCGAATGAGGGCGTCGAGGGCGGCAGCAGCGTCTGCGATCACCTCACCCGTCGCGGCGATGTTGATCCGCGACCGCAGGGTGGCGAGCTCGTTCTCGTCGAGGTCCGCATCGAGCTCGACGAGGCGCTGCTCGACCCGGCCGGAGCTCAGGATCAGCACCAGCAGCAGCCGGGTCGAGGTGAGTGCGACGACCTCGATGTGCCGCACCGTCGAGCGCGACAGGGTGGGGTATTGCACGACAGCGACCTGGCGCGTCAGTTGCGCCAGCAGGCGCACCGATCGGTTGACCACGTCGTCGAGATCGACCGCGCCCTCGAGGAATCCCGCGATCGCCCGGCGCTCGGCCGTCGTCGTCGGCTTGACCGTGGAGAGGCGGTCGACGAAGAGCCGATAGCCCTTGTCCGTCGGCACCCGGCCGGCACTGGTGTGAGGCTGGTGGAGGTAGCCCTCGTCCTCCAGAGCTGCCATGTCATTGCGGATCGTGGCGGGCGAGACGTTGAGGTGGTGGCGCTCGACCAGGGCCTTCGAGCCCACGGGCTCCTCGGTGGAGACGTAGTCCTCGACGATCGCACGGAGCACGGCGAGCCTGCGTTCCTCCTGCATCGCCCGGCCTCCTTCGCGGCGTCGTCCGACTGTCCCATCGCTGGCACTCCGCCGCGATGAGTGCCAATCCTAACCGGGGCACACAGGAATCCCCGGACCGGCGGACACGACATCGCTTGCACGATGGGTGATGTAGGTTAGGCTCACCTAATCCACTGCCCTCTCGGAGGAACCATGGAGCTCGACCCAGGCCTCGACGTCCACCGCATCGCCGCTGCCGCCCGCAGCATCCTGTCCTGTCCCGCCGACGTACAGCTGGTCGTCGACGGCATCGACGACGTCACCGGCGGGCTCGACGAGTCCGGCCTGGAGATGCAGGATCATGCGGGCCGACCGGTCCTCTCCTGCCCCGCTGGATCTCTGCTCGCCCTCGCCGCAGCGGACCGCGTCGGCGCTGTCCTCACCATCGCCAGTGGCCTGGGCGCCGAGGGATCCCCTGACCGGGACGCCTCGTTGTGCCTGTCCGGGCGCCTGGAGGCGATGGGGCTCGAGCAGTGCGAGTGCTGTGACGAGGTCCGGATGCGGATCGGGATCGACCTCGACCTCGTGCTCCTCGACCGGCCCAGCGCGCCGACGGACGCACCCGAGCAGACCCGCGTCCGCGTGCCGATCAGCGCTTTCATCTCGCAGCGCCACGACCTCAACCGCGGCTTCCTCCAACGCTGCGCCGATCACGCCAACGACTGCCACCAGGACGAACTGCGCCGCGCCGTCTCCACCCTGACGTGCACACGGTTGGGCGAGGTGCTCGGCGTACGGATCCATGCCTTGCGTCCGGACGGCGTCGAACTGCAATGGGTGGACGCCAACGGCGCCCATTGCGCCTCACTGCGTTTCCCGCGGCCTGCAGCGAGCACCCAGGAACTCGGCGACTTCCTGCGCGCACAGCTCCACAGCGGCATCTGCTGACCGTTCGCTCGAAGGGTCGCTACGGTGGCGCCGTGCCGTTCATCGAGGTCGCCGACCGGGTCTGGGTTCTCCGCGTTCCGTCGTACGACGTCAACCTGACCGTGGTCGGAGGCGAGCGCGGCCTGGTGGTGGTCGACACCCTTGCCACCGCGGCCGAGGCGCGCGCAGCCATCGCCGCGATCGGCGACCTCGGCGCCGGCCGCGTCGTCGGCGTGGTGAACACCCACGACCACTTCGACCATGTGCTGGGCAACGCGACCTTCAAGGAGAGGTACGACGACCCGCCGGTCCACGCGACGGAGCAGGCCGCAGCCAGCACGGATCCCGTCGCCCCGCCCGCCGACCACACCTTCGCCAGTGCTTCCTTCATCGACCTCGGCGACCGGCTGCTCGAACTGGTCCACCTGGGCCGCGGTCACACCGCCGGCGACCTCGTCGTACGCATCCCTGACGCCGACGTCCTTCTCGCCGGAGACCTGATCGAGGAGTCCGCTCCCCCGTCGATCGGCGAGGACTCGTGGCCGATCGACTGGCCCGCGACCCTCGACCTCATGCTCGGTCTCACCACGACCTCGACGGTGGTCGTCCCCGGCCACGGCGGAGTTGTCGATCGGCGCTTCGTCGAGCAGCAGTGCGACGACCTGCGTGCCGTCGCAGAGACGATCCGCGAGCTCGCCGGCCGTGGCGTTCCCGAGTCCGAGGCGTTGGCTGCCGCGGACTGGCCGTTCCCGCACGACAGCCTGCATCACGCGATCCCGCGGGGCTATGCCCAGCTGCCGAGGACCCGGAAGCAACTGCCGCTCATCTGAACCCGTGTCCGAGCGGGCGGCACCTCGGGCCGACACGCCGAAGTTGTCGGCGTGTCGAGGTCATACGGCTCACGAACGGACACGCCACGGCGCGCCCCGTCGCCCCCTCGTGCCCGCCGACCTAAGGTGATCCGTCGTGGATCGCTACGGGACCGATGTGCTGTCAGGTGACTGGAAGGCCCCGAAGCGGGGGCGGGCCGTGGAGGCGCCAGCCGACCTGGGACAGGTCGTCGAGGAGGTCAGCACGGACTGGTGCGGCGAGATCGTCGCTGTCGACCGCGATCTGCACACGGTGACCCTCGAGGACCGGCGCAACAAGCGGCGCACCTTCCCGCTGGGCGCGGGTTTCCTGCTCGAGGGCAAGCCGGTGATCCTCACCGCCCCGGTCACGAAGGCTGCACCCACCAAGGCCACGCGGACGGCGAGCGGGTCGATCGCCGTCCATGACGCGAAGGCCCGCGTGGCCCGCGCCAGCCGGATCTTCGTCGAGGGTCGCCACGACGCCGAACTCGTGGAGAAGGTGTGGGGCGACGACCTGCGCATCGAGGGCGTCGTCGTGGAATACCTCGGCGGCGTGGACGACCTCGCCGACCACCTGCGCGACTTCAAGCCCGGTCCGAACAGGCGCGTCGGCGTGCTGGTCGACCACCTGGTCGCCGGGTCCAAGGAGAGCCGGATCGCGCAGAACATCATGAAGTCGCCGGTGGGCAAGGACGTGCTGATCGTCGGCCACCCGTTCATCGACATCTGGCAGGCGGTCAAGCCGTCGCGCCTGGGGTTCGACCAATGGCCGTCCGTGCCCAGGGGCATCGACTGGAAGAAGGGCACCTGCCAGCAGCTCGGCTGGCCGCACCGCGACCAGGCCGACATCGCTCGCGCCTGGAAGCACATCCTCGGCCGGGTCGACTCCTTCGCGGACCTCGAGCCGGCGCTGCTGGGGCGCGTGGAGGAACTA
>JASLDK010000268.1 GCA_030145945.1 Nocardioides sp. | reverse complement strand
GTCCCCCAGGACTTTCGGACCGCTGCCGACCGCAGGGCGTTGAGGAGCACGGTCTTGCCGACCCCACGCAGCCCGGTCAGCACCAGCGAACGCTCCGGTCGTCCGCGGGCAACCCTCTCGAGCACGACGTCGAACGCCTTCAGCTGCTCGTCGCGGCCGGCGAGCTCAGGTGGGCGCTGCCCGGCGCCGGGGGCGTACGGGTTGCGGATCGGATCCATGATCCGACGATATCCGCGTCTCTAACGCATTCCTTAGAGATCGCTAGCGTGTCCTAGCACTCCGGAGCTCGCGCTTCAGCACTCAGGAACAGCGGATGCCTCGACCGCCGAGATCTCGCCCTCACCGGGGACCTCGACCACGGTCGGCTCGCTCTCCCACACGGAGGTCTGCGAGCAGGTGTCGGTGGGGGCGCTGTTGTCGTCGTACCCGCTCGACGAGGGGGATGAGGGCCCGGAGTCGGCCAGGGCGGAGGGGGCGAGACCGAGGGTGGCGAGGAGGGCGACGGCGCCGAGGCTGCCGGCCAGAGTGCTCCGGAGGGACATGGTGCGACCTTTCGCTGGACCGAGATGATGGCGGGTGACATGTGATCGGGGGAGCACCGATGCCTGTCCAACGCGGCCCCCGGACGCGGGTCACTGGCCATGCGCAGAATCAGGACGAAGTCCCGGATCCCCCGCTCTTCCGTGGCCCAACGCCTAGGCTGGACGGGTGCCCGAGTTGCCCGAAGTGGAAGCGCTCGCCCGCGACCTGCGCGGCCGACTGACCGGCCGTGCCATCACCCGGGTCCACATCGCCGCCTTCAGCGCGCTGAAGACCTATGACCCGCCGCTGTCGGCGATCGAAGGGACGCTGGTCGACGACGTACGCCGGCATGGCAAGTTCCTCGACATTGAGGCGAGCGGTCTGCACCTGGTGCTCCACCTGGCGCGGGCGGGATGGGTGCGGTGGAAGGACGACGTACCGGCCCTGCCGCCACGGCCGAGCACGAAGTCGACGCTGGCGGCGCGCGTCGTTCTGGACGAGCAGGACGGATCGACGCCCGGCCTGGACATCACCGAGGCCGGCACCAAGAAGTCACTGGCGCTCTATCTGGTGCGCGACCCGCTCGACGTGCCGGGGATCGCCAGTCTGGGCCCGGATCCGCTGACCGACGACTTCACGATCGAGCGGCTGGCCGGGATCCTCAGCGACGCCGGCCGCAAGCAGCTCAAGGGCGTGCTGCGCCACCAGGGCACCATCGCCGGGATCGGCAACGCCTACTCCGACGAGATCCTGCATGCGGCACGGATGTCGCCGTTCAAGCCGTCCGACAGCCTCACCGATGAGGACCTGGCGGTGTTGTACGCCGCCATCCGCGACACCCTCAGCGACGCGGTCGAGCGCTCCCGAGGCCTGGCCGCGAGCGAGCTCAAGGCCGAGAAGAAGTCGCACCTCGCGGTCCACAACCAGGCCGGGAAGCCGTGCCCGGTGTGTGGGGACATCGTGCGAGAGGTGTCGTTCGCGGACTCCAGCCTGCAGTACTGCCCCACCTGTCAGACCGGAGGAAAACCCCTCGCCGACCGCAGGATGAGCAAACTGCTCAAGTAGTCGCCGCTCCCGACGATCGTTCCCTCACGGACGAGTTGTGACAGGGAGCCGGCATGCAGCAGTCGCCACGCGTGGTCATGGCCGCTGCCGCGACCCCTCCGTGGACGGCGACGGTGCCTGATGCTGCCACCTGGCACGGGATTCGACGGTTCACCGCCGGCTACACCCCCGCCCTGCGCGACCAGGTCGCCGAGGCCGGCGGCTTCGGCGCTTGGTTCGACAAGCAGCTTGACGGCTCCTACGACGACGCCTGGTTCGACCAGACCTCCACGTGGTGGACCTCCGTCAACGCCGATCCCGCGACCATCTGGGCCCGTGACCGCGCCGGCACCGAGTCGATGTGGTGGGCCGACGCCAACTACCAACGCTGGGCCATGGTGCGCCGGTTCGGCTCGCAGCGTCAGGTGCTCGAGGCGATGGCGGAGTTCTGGGAGCACCACCTCCACGTGCCCGCTGCGGGGATCGCCGGCCCGTTCCGCACCGACTATGGGAGGACGATCCGCAGCGGGGCGCTCGGAAGGTTCTGCGACCTGCTGGAAGCGGCCGTCACCCATCCCGCGATGAGCGTCTATCTCAGCAACGCCAACTCCACGAAGTCCGCACCCAACGAGAACCTCGGCCGCGAGCTGCTCGAGCTGCACACCGTCGGGATCGGCAACTACGGCGAGGCCGATGTGAAGGCATCGGCCCGACTGCTGACCGGTTTCAAGATCGGCCTCTGGACCGACTGGGTCGCGTCCTACAACCCCAACGCGCACTGGACCGGCGCCGTCACCATCATGGGATTCACCCACGCCAACAGTGCCCCCGACGGGCGGCCGGCGCTCTCGGCGTACCTCCGCCATCTGGCCACGCACCCCGCGACGGCTCGGCGGATCGCCCGCAAGCTCGCGGTCCGCTTCGTCTCGGACACGCCATCTGTCGCCCTGGTCGACGAACTGGCCGCGGTCTACCTGGCGCACGACACCGACATCAAGCCGGTGCTGCGAGCACTCATCGCCTCCGCAGAGTTCCAGGGGTCCGCGGGCATGAAGGTGCGTACGCCGAGCGAGGACGTGGTCGCCACCTATCGCGCACTGGGGACCACCCTCGCCTCTCCGGCGACCACGGTCGGCGGCGAGCCGGCGGTCAACACGATGCTCTGGCAGTCCCACGACATCGGCGCGAAACCCTTCGACTGGCCGCGGCCGGACGGACGTCCGGACACCGGCGTCGCCTGGGCATCGACATCCCGGTTCCTCGCCTCCCTCGACGTCCACTACACGATGAGCGGGGGCTGGTGGCCGCAGCGGGGCATCGCCTATCGCACGCCGATCGCCTGGCTGCCCAGCACCACCGGACAGTCCGCGACCACCGGCGAGGAGTTCGGCGACGCCGCCCCCGACGCCCATCCGGATGCCACCTCCGACACCCCCGTGACTCCTTCGCCGCGGGTCGTGGCCGCAGCGCCGCCCCCGAAGAAGGGCAAGAAGAAAAAGAAGAGGCGACGCAAGAAGAAGCACAAGCCGCCCATGAACGGGATCCCGAGCAGTCCGGGCACCCCCAAGCCGAAGCAGCCGAAACCGCCCGCCACGCCACCGGTGGTGCCGCCCGGAACCGTGACCGCACTGCGCTTCGACGAGCTCGTCGACCACCTGAGTCGGGTGGTGATCGGCCAACCCGTCGAGCCGACCATGCTGCAGGCCGCCTGCGACGCAGCCGGGTGTGCCGCCGCCGAACAGATCACGCCCTCACACCGGATCATCCGCTCAGAGTTCCCGCGACTGCTCACCGTCCTGCTCGACTCGCCCCAGCACATGACCAGGTGAGATGCCGATGACCCAGCGACCAGAGACCCCCTCGTGCTGCAACGAGTTCGCCGACCTCGACAGCGCGCCCGGACTGTCCCGACGCAGCCTGCTCCGTGGCCTCATCGGAACCGGGGCGCTCGCCACGACGACGACCGCATTCGGCGGGGCGTTCATGTCGACGTCGTACGCCGCGACGAGCTCGGCACCAGCCGTGCTTGTCGTGCTGTCGATGCGGGGCGCCGTGGACGGGATGAGCCTCGTGGTGCCCCACGGCGATCCGGTCTACTACCTGGCCCGGACCCGGATCGGGATCCCGGCTGCGAAGCTGATCGCCAAGGATGCCTTCTTCGGGCTCCACCCCCACCTGGCCCCGCTGCTCCCGTGGTGGGACGCCGGCTCGATGGCGGCCGTGCATGCCACCGGTCTGCCCGCTCCCAACCGCTCCCACTTCGCGGCGATCGAGGCAGTGGAGGACGCCGTTCCCGGTTCCAGCGAGCGGGTCGGTTGGCTCAACCGGTTGATCGGACGCGACGCCACCACCAGTCCGCTGCAGGCCATCCAGTTCGGTGAGTCCGTCCTGCCGACCGCGCTGACCGGTCCTGAGCCGGCCGTCGCGGTCAACCGGGTCGACACGATGAAGCTCGCCGGAGCGGACCGCTGGGACACCTACGGCAGACGACCCAGGTCGATGAACACGATGTGGAGCAACGCTGCGGGGCCACTCGGCGTGGGCGCACGGTCCGCGATCACGGCACTCGCCGACTTCGCACCCGTCCACGCGACGTCGGCGACGCCGGCGAACGGCGCCGTCTATCCCGAAGGGGACCTCGGCGACAGCCTCGCCTCCGCTGCCCGCACGATCCGCGGCGACGTGGGCGCCGAAGTGATCACCATCGACAGCGGCAACTGGGACCACCACAGCGACCTCGGCACCCTGGCCTGGGGGCAGATGCAACGGATGACCACGGAGTTCGCGCAGGCCGTCGCCGCCTTCCTCACCGACCTCGGACCGCTCGCCGCCAAAGTGACGCTGGTGACGCTGTCGGAATTCGGGCGGCGCACCGTCGACAACGCCAACTACGGCCTCGACCACGGCTACGGCAACGTGATGCTGCTGTTCGGCGCAGGGGTGCGCGGCGGCTACCACGGCCGCTGGCCCGGCCTGCTCAACGTCCCCGACAACGATCTGCAGGTCACCACGGACTACCGCAGCGTGCTGTCCGAGATCGTCGTCAATCGGCTGGGCGCCTCCTCGGCACAGGTCTTCCCGGGATTCCAGCCGGCGGCCGTCGGCGTCGTACGCGGGATCTGACCCCGCGGACCGCGTCTCCTGCCCGTCGTAGGCTGGTCGCATGATTCCGACCGTCGAGATCGATGCCGTCCCGAACCCGCTGCCCGAAGGCCTGTTGGTCCTCGACGTCCGCGAGGACGACGAGTGGGCGGCCGGACACATCGACGGCGCCGTCCACATCCCGCTGATGGAACTGCCCGCACGCGTCGGCGAGGTCACCGAGCGTGAGGCACCCCAGACCCTGGTCGTCTGCAAGGGCGGCGGCCGGTCCGCTCGCGCCGTCGGCTACCTCGTCCAGCAGGGCTTCGACGTCGTCAACCTCGCCGACGGCATGCTCGGCTGGGAGCGCGCAGGACGTCCCATGGTCGCTGACACGGACGCCGACCCGCAGGTCATCTGACCCCCCGGTACGCCGTCGGCGTACCGCCAGGAATGCGACAGCCCCGCCGACCTCTCCTCGAGGTCGGCGGGGCTGCGTCGTCGTACGGCGATCAGTCGATCACTGCTGTGCCATCTCCGACAGGTAGCTCTCGAGCTCCTCCGGCGAGGTCGGGAGGCCCGACATCATCTCGTCGAGATTGCTCGGCATGCCCGACATCATGCTCGCCAGGTCCGAGGGGAGCTCGGTGGGCATCCCGCTGGGCAAGCCGGTCGGCAGCCCGCTCGGAAGGTCGGTCGGAAGGTCCGAGGGGACCTCGACGGAGTTGCCGCCGCCGCAGGTCTTGGCCTCGTAGGACGCGAAGGCCTCGACCTTCTTCAGGTCACTCTCGGACACGTCGTCGGGGAAGGGATTGTCGCCGGAGGTCCCCGACTTCATCGCCTTCTCGAGCATCGAGGCGTTGACCTTCTTGGCCTGCTTGATCCGGATCTCGAAGCCCTCGCGCGCCTCCTTGGAGATGTCCTTGGGAGTGCCGACCTCCTCGACCTTCTTGGCGTCCTCCTTGATGAGGTCGGCCAGCTTCTTGTAGTCCTTGTCCTTCACGGCTTCCATGTAGCCCGCGTTGGCACTGGATCCGGCGGCACTGCAGAACTCCTTGACCGAAGCGTCGGTCGGCGAGTCACCGCCGCACGCAGTGAGCGTGAGGCTGAGGAGAGCAGCTGCGCCGGCGGCGGCGAGCGGTCGCTTGAGGGTCATGTCGATCCTTGTCTGTGGTGGCGGGGCTCAGCCCGCGGAGGCGCAGGTCTTGCCGGCGTAGTCGGTGAACTTGTTGACGGCCTTCTCGTCGTCCTTGGAGACGCCGGGGACGTTGCCCTTGCCGAAGGACTTCTTGGCGTCGGCGTAGTCGAGGCCGGTGATCGTGTCGACCATGACCTCGAAACCCTTGCGCTCGTCCTTGCTGATGTCCTTGGGGGTGCCGACCTTGCCGACGCTCTCGAACGCCTTCTGGACCTTCTTCCACTCGGCCTCGTTGGGCTGGTCGCCCTGCACGGTGCCGATGACGGTCGCAGCGGAGACGAAGGACGAGCAGAACTCCTTCGCCGACGCGTCGGTCGGGTAGTCGCTTCCGCCGCAAGCGGTCAGCGTGAGGCCCAGCATGGCGGCGGCGCCGGCGGCAGCCAGCGGGCGCTTGATCGAGGTCATGGGTCGTTTCCTTTCGTAGGCGAGGCGGTGCACGTCCGCCCGGTTGCGGGCACGATCGAGCGAGACGCCTCGCGTCTCACCCTCCCCCGCCCGGCTCAGACTATTCACAGGTTCGCCGAACATCAGGTTGCCGTCGGGTGGCGGCGTGGTGCGCCGACGACTCAGCGGGCCCAGAAGGAGGCCTCGGGCACGCTCAGCACGCCGTCCAGAGCCGACAGGTACGCCGTCCGCGTGATCTCGCGCACACCGAGACTCATCAGGTGCCGCGTGGCCCACTGGACGTCGATCAGTCGTTCGCCTGCTGCGCCGTGCTCGTCGGCTCGCAGGCCCTCGACGAGTCCGATCAGCGCCACCTTCGAGGCGTCGGTGACGTGGTGGAACATCGACTCGCCGGCGAACAGTCCGCCGATGCCCACGCCGTACAGGCCCCCGACGAGGCGCCCGTCCTGCCAGGTCTCGACCGAGTGGGCCCAACCGAGCCGGTGCAGGTCGGCGTACGCCTTCGCGATCCGACGGTCGATCCAGCCGTGGGGTCGGCGAGGGTCGGCGCAGGCCGCGACGACCTGGTCGAAGGCGGTGTCGACGCGGATCTCGAATCCTCGGGCGGCGCGGCGCAGGGAACGTGACACCTTGAGCTCGTCGAGGTGGAGGACGCCGCGGAAGGCCGGGCTCCACCAGCCGATCGTGCGGCCCTCGGGCATCGGGAAGAGCCCGGAGCGGTACGCCGAGAGCAGGGTGCCGGGCGCGAGGTCGGCCCCCAGGCCCACGAGGTCGCTGCCGTCGTGGCGACCGTCGCCGTCGTCGTCCTCCTGCTCACGTGGCTCGTCGTCCGGTGCGTCGGCCTCGAGGTCGCCGACGACCGGCAGCGCCGCCAACTCCTCCCGGCTCGGGAAGACCCACGGTGTGGGTTCGGGCTCGACGGGCACAGTCAGAGCCTAGGGAAGCGCTGATCCCTGGGAAAACACCGCGTGGATAGGCTCGACACATGGCTTCGATCAGGAAGGGACTGGCGTTGCGCACGGCGCAGCAACTGGCCCCGAAGGTGACGCAGATGGCGCCCGGACTGACCCAGTCCTTCGTGCGGGAGGCCCTCCATCGGGCGATCGTCGGTGTCGGGCCCCTGCCGCCAGCAGCCGAGGCGGCCCAGAAGCAGCTCGACGAGCAGCACGGCAACGTGGACAAGGCGATCCGCGAGCTGATCGAGAACCACGTCGCCTACGCGAGCGTCGAGGGTCTGGCGACCAACTTCGGCGGCCTGATCACCGCTGCGGTGGTCGCACCGGCGAGCATCACCGGGCTCGCCCTCATCCAGTGCCGGCTGGTCGCGGGCATCGCGCACCTGCGTGGCTATGACCTGGACGATCCGCGCGTCCACAACGCGATCCTGGTCTGCATCCTCGGCGAGGACACCGTGCAGGCAATGATCAGGCGCAAGGAGATCCCCGCGCCGCCGATGGCGATCGCGACCGCTCCGCAGCACGACCCCCAGCTGGACCGCACCGTCGCCACCGTCCTCGCGGGCGAGCTGATCGGCCGGGTGATCGGCAAGCGCCTCGCGACCACCGTCGGCAAACGGGTCCCGCTCGTCGGTGGCGCGGTCGGCGCCGCCGCCGACGGGTGGAGCACGCTGCGGGTCGGGCGCTACGCCGGGCGGGAGTTCCGCCCGCGGGCCTTGCGATAGACGTCCAACGCCTGGCGGCCCTTGCCGCTCTTCTCCATCTTCGCCACCGTCCACTCCATCGTCCGCATCACGCGAGGAGTGCGCGCACGGATGAGCTCGCGGCGCGCGTCGTCGAGCTTGCGGCGCAGGCGTTCGTTCTCCGCGTGGGCGGCGGCGTTGTCGAGCAGGAGCGCCTTGATCGAGGCCACCGCGGCCGCGGACACCTGACGCTCAGGGGGGTTGTCCGGGTCGACCCACTTGCGGGTCGGTGCGGGTGCTCCGCGCAGGTCCTCGAGATCGCCCACCACGTCGTACCCGCGACGGGACAGCTCGTCGATCCAGCTCTGGGTGAGCTCGGTGACCCAGGGGTACTGGTCGGGAGCCAGCCCCAGCCGGGGTGACTTGGTCCGCTGCGAGAGCGTGCGGTGGGCGAGGAGTTCGCGGACCAGCGGGCGATAGTGCTGCGGCGGCAGATCGCTGGCGGCGGTGCGGTTGATCCGTCGGATCAGCGCCGATTCGGGCACGCCGAGGCTCGGGTTGGCGCGCCGCGTCGTCAGCTTGAGATCGAGGTCGTCGAGACCGAACGTGGTGCTGAACCGCTCCCACAGCAGGTCCGGTGAGCCCCCCGACGGGGGCACGGTGACGAGATGGATCCGCTCGGGCGGGATGTCGTGGCCCCACCGGTCGAGGATGTCGGGGATCTCCTGGACACCCCAGAACCACGCGCCCACCCGGTGGGCACGCTCGGGATCCTGGATGAGCTCCATGAACCGCGCATAGCTGAACCGGGCGCGGTGCTTGACGTTCTCCTGCCATTCGGCGGGGATCTGGCGGACCAGGTCACGCACCGACAGGATCAGGTGGACCTCGGTGCCACCGTCGCTGGTGTCGCCACCGGGGCGGTGACCGATCGACGTCAGCGCCCGCGCCACCTGGCTGCGGGAGGCGGAGGCGAGGATCTCGTGGCTGATGATCGACGTACCGTCGTGGTCGCGGACCTGCTCGGCCAGCTTGTCCCACGCGCCGACAGCCTCGGCCTCGAGGCCGCCCCACGGCAGCCGCATCAGGTCGAGACCCGCGAGGAAGTGGGCATCGAAGCGGTCGGCCGGATAGTTGACGCCCTGCTTGAGGAGTCGCGCGCGATTCTTGAACAGTACGTCCTGGAGGTAGGAGGTGCCGGTCTTCGGGGTGCCGACGTGGAGGAGGACTCGGCGGCTCACTTGAGGTCCTCCTTGCGGGTGGTCACGGGGTCGAGGAGCAACCCGAGCGCCAGGCCGAGCACCTCGGCGTCGACCGGCGCAGCCGACCCTGACCGACGCTCACCGAGCGGGTGCGGGAGCAACCGGTCGAGGTCGCCGCGCACAGGGTATCCACCGGCCGCCAGCTCGTGTCGGGTGCGTTCGGCCTGGGTGCTGAGCCAGCCCTCCCACCGCGCGGGCAGGCTCGGCGGCGGTCCACCATGGCCGGCGAGCCGGGGCACGAGAGTGTCCTTGAGCAGACCCGGGCGGTCGTCGCTGGGCACGAGGAGACCCAACGGTTCGCCGATCCTGCGGACCAGGTCGACGGCGTTGGCACCGAGCTTCGGCGGTGCCGCCAGCGACCCCACCCGCAGCTCGTCGGCCAGCATCTGCTCGTCGAGCACCACGCGGACGCGGTCAGCGCCGTACTTGTAGGCCGCCGAACGCGCCATCCGGGCCAGGTCCGCGCGCGGCGGAAGGTTGCCGGCACCGGCATTGGCACGCACGAAACCCCGCCAGTTGGCGCCGCCCTGGTCGAAACAGCGGGCGGTCCAGGCCTCGACGAGGACGGTCTCGAGATCGCCCGCGAGCAGGTACGCCGTGGGCCGGCGGCCACCCTGCCGGTGCCCGCGCGCGGCCAGCTCGGTCCGGATGACCTCGGCCCGCCAGGGCATGCCGACGATCACGAACGAGCGGACCCACGGTCGTCGGGCCTGGCGGGCCTTGTCCAGGAAAGTCCGCTCTGGCAGGGGTTGCGCCGCGATCGCGGCAATGTCGTCGGCGATCAGCGCGGAGGCGACCCGGAGCAGTTCGTCGTAGGCCAACTGCTCCGGGTCAACGGGGCGTGGTCCGTACTTCCGGGGATCCGCGAAACCGACGA
>JASLDK010000165.1 GCA_030145945.1 Nocardioides sp. | reverse complement strand
CTCGCCGAGAGCGCGGTGATGTCACCCGTGCCGAACAGCGCCAGGGCCGCGGCCTTCGCCTGCTCGGTCTGCTCGGCGCCGTGCACCAAGGTCGTCACCTCGTCGGCGAGGCGCTTCTGGGCCTCGCGTCGGAACGGCGCCTCGGCATGACGCGCCTCGAGCTCCTCGATCTCGGAACGCGGGAGGAAGGTGAAGATGCGGAGCAGCTCGCCGACCTTCTCGTCCTCGACGTTGAGCCAGAACTGGTGGAAGGCGTACGGCGCCATCATCTGGGCGTCCAGCCACAGCGCGCCGCCCTCGGTCTTGCCGTACTTGGTGCCGTCGGCCTTCGTGATCAGCGGCGTCGCGAAGGCGTGGGTCGTCGCACCCTCCGCGCGTCGGATCAGGTCGACGCCGCCCGTGAGGTTGCCCCACTGGTCGGATCCGCCGAACTGCAGGGTGACGCCGCGCTGGCGGAACAGGGTGAGGTAGTCCATCGACTGCAGCAGGACGTAGGAGAACTCGGTGTAGCTGATGCCGGACTCGAGGCGGCGTTTCACCGTCTCGCGCGCCAGCATCCGGTTCACGGGGAAGTGCTTGCCGATGTCGCGCAGGAAGTCGATGACCGACATGTCGCCTGTCCAGTCATGGTTGTTGACCATGGTCGCGGCGTTGTCGCCCTCGAAGGAGAGGAACGGCTCGATCTGCCGGCGTACCCGATCAGTCCACTCCTGGACCGTGTCGAGGGAGTTGAGCGTGCGCTCGCCCGAATCCCGCGGGTCGCCGATCATGCCGGTCGCGCCGCCGACCAAGGCGAACGGCGTGTGACCGGCACGCTGGAGGCGCATCGCCGTGACGATCTGGACGAGATTGCCCATGTGCAGACTCGGCGCCGTCGGGTCGAAACCCACATAGAACCGGACGCTGCCCTCACTCAGTGCGGTGCGCAGCGCATCGCGGTCCGTGGCCTCGGCCAGCAGGCCACGCCACTCGAGGTCATCCAGAAGGGTGGGGTCGACGGACACGTCGGTCCTTTCCATGGTGGTTCTCTTCGGTGCATTCGAGGGAGCGAGCTCCCGAACCAAGAGTGCCCCATGTCTCGATCGGGGCCGCACAGGGTTGACGCTGGCGGACGCGGGTACGTTGCGAAGGCG
This sequence comes from Nocardioides sp., assembly GCA_030145945.1. Taxonomy (GTDB): domain Bacteria; phylum Actinomycetota; class Actinomycetes; order Propionibacteriales; family Nocardioidaceae; genus Nocardioides. The sequence goes on along the minus strand of JASLDK010000165.1, from coordinate 6,213 downwards.
ATGAAGAGTCAACGGATAGCCGAGCGATACACGCTCCAGCGCGAGATCGGCCGCGGCGCCGGTGGTGTCGTGTGGGCCGCGCACGACGAGGTGCTGGGGCGGACGGTCGCGCTCAAACGACTCGGTGCTTCCGGGATGGGCTCAGAGGCTCTGCGCGCGGAACGCGAGGCCCGACTGGCCGCGCGGGTGGGGCATGCGCACGTGGTCGCCGTCTTCGACCTGGTGACGGAGGACGACGGCACCTGGCTCGTGATGGAGCATGTCGACGGCACGTCACTCGCCGACGTCGCGCGTGACACACCGATGACCGCCGACGAGACGGCGCGGCTCATCGCCCCCGTTGCGGACGCGCTCGCGCAGGCTCACGCTCTGGGCATCGTCCACCGGGACGTCAAGCCGTCGAACATGCTCGCCGGCCCGGACGGGGTCAAACTGAGCGACTTCGGAATCGCTCGCGCTGCTGACGACGCCACCTTGACCCGGACCGGAGTGGTGACCGGCTCCCCCGCCTACCTGGCTCCCGAGGTCGCCGTCGGGGGGCAGGCGACCGAGGCGAGCGACGTGTGGTCGCTCGGCGCGACCCTGCTCCACCTGCTCGAAGGACGGCCGCCGTACCACGTCGACGGGTTGGACAACGGTCCACTCGCGGTGGTCTACCGGATCGTCCACGAGGACGTCCCCGTCTCGCCCACGGCAGCCTGGCTGGCTCCTGTGCTGGGACGGATGATGCAGAAGGCCCCCACTGAGCGCCCATCGATGGCGCAGGTGCGGGACGTGCTCAGCCGGACCGCGAACCTCAGTGAGCAGACCGCCGTCCTCCCGGCGCTTCCAACCGTCCCCCCGCCCACGCACCCGCCGACGGTCGCGCCCGGGTCGTCGGCCGTCGCGGCGCGGGACCACCGTCGTCTGCCGGTCATCGCCGGAGCGGTGGCGGGCGCCGTACTCGCTGTGCTCCTCGTCGTGATGATCACCTGGTCGGACGGCAAGGGAGATGTGCCTGCTGCGACGACGAGTTCGCCGACGGCCAGCAGTCAGTCTCCGCAGGAGGGCGCCACGGCCGCGCCGTCGGCGGCCGCCCTGGAGGAGTTCGCGCGGAACTACGTCGCCACGGCGAGCTCGACGCCGGACCGTGGATTCGAGATGCTGACGGCGGCGTACCGGGCGAAGAGCCCGAACTACAGCGGCTTCTGGGGAACAGTGAAGAACCCGAAGATCCTCGACGTCACCGCGGATCCCGCGGCGATGACCGTGACGTACCGGTATTCGTACGTGCTCAAGGGCCGCGGTCGGCGTACCGAGAGCGTGACGCTGTTCCTGGTCGACCAGGGCGGGAACCTGATGATCGACAACGCGTCGGCTGTGGCGCGGTAAGCAGCCCGTCGCGGGTACTGCCCCTGCATGGGCAGCATCCGGGTCGGCACCTCAGGATGGTCGTACGCGTCGTGGCGCGGCGACTTCTATCCACCCGGACTCGTGCACCGGCGCGAGCTCGCCCACCTCGCCGAACGGCTGACGACGCTCGAGGTGAACGGTTCGTTCTACGCGCTGCAGCGGCCCTCGACGTACCGGAAGTGGCGCGACGAGACTCCTGACGACTTCGTGTTCGCGGTCAAGGGCGGCAGGTTCATCACCCACCTCAAGCGACTGCGGGACGTGGAGGAGGGGCTGGCGCGGTTCTTCGGCTCCGGGGTCTTCGAGCTCGGCTCGAAGCTGGGTCCTGTGCTGTGGCAACTGCCCGCGTCGCTGTCGTACGACGCGTCGCTGATGGACGCCTTCTACCGGCTCCTGCCCGGCGGCGTGCGGCACGTCGTCGAGTTCCGACACCGCAGCTTCTGCACCGACGAGGCGTTTGCCCAGATGCGGGAGAACGACATCGGCTGCGTCGTCTCGGACTCCCCCGGCCGTTGGCCGATGGCGGAGGTGATGACCGGCGACGTCATGTACGTGCGACTTCACGGTCACACCGAGCTGTATGCGAGCGGCTATGCCTCCCGGTCACTGGATCGGTGGGCCCAGAAGTGCCGAACGTGGGCCGAGCAGGCCGACGTCTTCGTCTACTTCGACAACGATGCCCGCGGCCGTGCGCCCCACGACGCCGTGGCACTACGCAAGCGGCTCGACCGGTGACATGCTCGAGGCATGGCCGAGACACCGTCCCCGTTGCAACCGCTCGACGAGACCTGGGAGCGGGCGCTGTGTGTCGTCGCGCATCCCGACGACATGGAGTTCGGCGCGGCCGCTGCAGTTGCGCGCTGGACCGAGCAGGGCAAGAGCGTCGCCTACTGCATGGTGACCAGCGGCGAGGCCGGCATCGACGGCCTCGAACCGGTCACCTGCCGTGTGGTGCGCGAAGCCGAGCAGATCGAGTCCGCGCGGGTGGTCGGGGTCGACGTCGTCGACTTCCTCCACCAGCCCGACGGAGTCCTGGAGTACGGCGTCGCACTCCGCGCGGTGATCGCTGCGGCCGTCCGCCGGCACCGCCCCGACATCATGATCACCGGCAACTTCCGCGACACCTGGGGCGGGCGGAACCTCAACCAGGCCGACCACATCGCAGTCGGTCGCGCGGTCCTGGACGCCGTACGGGACGCGGGGAATCGATGGATCTTCGCCGACCAGCTCGACGGTTCGGACGGGTTGGAGCCGTGGGGCGGCGTACGCGAGGTGTGGGCATTCGGATCGCCCGAGTCGACGCATGCGGTCGACACGACCGCCACCTTCGACGCCGGCGTCGAGTCGCTGACGGCGCATGCGGCGTACATCGATGGTCTGGGCTGGGAGAACTGGGATCCGCGGGAGTTCCTCGAGGGCATGGCGCGCGCGACCGGATCGCGGTTGGGCGTGACCTTCGCGGCCCCGTTCGAGGTGTTCCCGATGGGTTGGGGCGAGTAGGTCGTGTCTCCCAAGTCAGCGCCGTCGTGAGCGGTGTTTCCGGCCGATCTGGCAAGGCGGCGGAGCGAAGGCGTGCCGCGCAATTCAATACAGGCACGTCGAGTGACGCCTGCGTTACGGATCTGGGCAGCCAGATCGAGTCGGAAACACCGCACAGCAGGCGGGTGCTTGAGAGACACGACCTAAGAGCGCACTAGGGTGCTGCCCGAGGGGCGGTAGCTCAGTCGGTCAGAGCAGAGGACTCATAATCCTTGGGTCGTGGGTTCGAGCCCCACCCGCCCTACTGGTCGTTTCGTCCCGCCGGCGTCGCGCTCATCAGCCTGCTCCGCCCAGGGAGGTCCCGAGACTGTCGACTCTCCGGAACCCGTCGCCTCCGTCATGGGCGCGGCGGCGCTCAAGTCTTGGGACTTTTGGTGTGATGTTTCCGGCGACGGCTTGAAGTGCAGCAGATGATGCTGCACAGTGTGCAGCATGGCCACGTTAGACCGACCGGCCGCGCGCAAGAGTCTTCCCCTGAGCGCTCGCGATATCAGCGACATCGAGAAGCTTCGGGGATCGGCCGCTCGCCGCGCTGCCCTTTCCAATCTTGTCGCCGAGGACGTAGCTGAGGACAGCAGCGAGGCGACCCTCATCCACGCTGTCTTCGAAGCGGGCCTTCGCGCTGTCGCTCAGGAGATCGAAGTGCGTGGGTACGCCGAATTGGCCCAGGACTACCCGATGGCAGAGCGCAAGAAGGTCGCACGCCGCAGAAAGCCTGTGTGGGCAGACGAGTGAGCACATGGCCGTTGTCCCGCGGGCAAGTCATCCAAGCCGACATCGGACTCGATGAGCCGAAACTGCTGGTGGTGGTGTCGAACAACCGCCGCAACGCTGCGATGCAGAGCGTTCTGGCCGCGCGCTTGACGACAACAGCCAAGCCACACCTGCCGTCCGTGATCGAACTCGGGCATCCTGAGGTGTTCGTCGGGCGGATCATGTGCGACGACATCATCGAGGTCTTCAAGGATGAAGTCCTTGCGCTCCGTGGTGGCCTGACCGGCCTCGCCGTCGCCGCTCTCAACGACGGCTTGCGGGCCGCACTCGACTTGAGGTGAGTTGAGCCGCTGTTCGAGCATGTGATCAGCGCACGCAGCGGATCGCAGCCGCTAGCGACCGTCAACTTTCCCGACGAGTGGCTCGGACGGATGGTCACGAGTTCGAGCCCCGCCCGACCCACGAAGTCGCAGCACCTCACGTGCGCCGAGTCCCAGCACGGCGGCAGCCACCAGGAGGACCGCCGCTCCCCTCATCCGGCCGTCACCCGCGCCGTCGAGCAGCGGCCCAGCCGCGAAGAGACTCAGCAGAAGGCCGATCCCGAACAAGGGAGCAAGGTGCCAGGAACGGGTCTCGCTGGCCTGCGCCCGCCACATCAGCACCAGATTGCGCACCAAGCAGTAGCCCAGCCAGAGAGCCAAGAATGTCGCGACGGCCCAGATTTCCCACGGGGCACCCTCGACCGAGGCGTCCACTAACCCGCCAACCACGCCTGGCAGGAACATCCCACCCTGGAGCAGCACCCAAGGCAGATGCCGGCTGATCGCAGTCCCCTGCTGTCGCCTCACAATGTCCAGCCTAAGCGAATTCGCCGAGCAGCGGCGGGTCGAGTAGCGCTGTCAGATGAGCAGCGGGAGCGGCGCCGAACTCGGTGCGTTCAGCCGGTGTCATGGAGGCGACGCAGCGCCGCCAGGACTCGACCCGAGCAAGGCGCCCCAGTCGCAGGGCGGCGGGAAGCGCCCGTCGCAGGGCGCTGATCGGGGCGAGGTCGGACCAGACGTCGAGGAAGGCATCGGCGATCCGCCACAGCGCGGGATCCCCGGGCCCGAGACCGCATTGAAGTGCCGCGACGTCGAGCGGGGTGGACAACGCGCACAGCGGGTCGGCGAGAACCGCGTCGGCGAAGTCGAAGAAACGCAGGGTGCCGTCCTCGGCGATGGCGAGATTGGCGTCGTGGAGGTCGTTGTGGACCAGCGCGAGCGGCAGGTCGAGATCCTCCACCTCGTCGGACCAGCCGCCGATCGTCGGCAACAGTCGTTCCAGGTCCGCAGCCGTCGCGGGCCCGAGCCGGCGGGGGTCGTCGGGTTGCAGTGCGCTGAGGCGACCGACCGCGTCGGCGACGTACGTCGTCGCATCGCCCGGAGCCAGACAGGTGAGACCCAAGGAGCCGGCGATGCCCAAGGACTTGCGTTGCAGGACAGCTGCCTCGCTCACGATCCGCTCCCAGACACCGATGTCTGCGCCGAGGCCGCGGTCACGGACGGTCGGACCGAGATCGTCAGTGAGCAGGAGATCGCGGAAGGCATCCGCACCGAGGACTGGAACGACGTGCTCGGGCGTGAGCATCGCGAGGCGCGCGAGAAGTCCGGCCTCGTGGGCCTGGCCCGGACAATTCTGTTTGACGTAGGCCGACCGGCCGGCGACCTGCACCAGCCACACCGCAGACCACGGCCGCATCCGGACCGGCTCGATCCGATCGATGGGTCCGATCTCCTCGAACACGAACGAACGCAGGCAGGAGCCGAACTCCGCGGACTCCCACACTGCGCTCGTCCAGGTCGTCGTCGTCACCCCTGAAGCGTCGCCCCGCACAGGGGTGACGCGCCACTGGTTTCCGCGACAGAAGGTTGCGCGATGTCAGCGCGTCACGCCGCCGCCGGGCGGGCCGCCGATGCCGTCCCCCGCTCCCCCGAAGCCCCCATTGAATGCCGTGCGGCCGAACCCGCGCTGGCTCGGGCTGTCACCTGTGGGCAGATCGGCGTCCAGATCAGCGAGGACCACCTTCGCGCCAACGGCCAGACCGTCCACGATCTCGACCTCGGTGCTGCCGACGATGCCCGTCGTGACCCGGACTCGGCGGGCCTGGCCGCCGGCGAGAGTTGTGACGGTTCCATTGACGATCGCCGAGGCGGGCACCACGAGAGCGTTGTCGGCCTGACCGACGATGACCTCCACCGTTGCGGGGAGTCCCTGCGGAAGCCCGAGATCGCGTTGGTCGAGGGTGATGTCAACGGCGTAGGTGGCATCCGAGCCCGAGGTGCTCGAGGTCGGAACGTGGGACACCCTGCTGATCACTCCCGGCAGGCCATCGGTTGCGCCGGCCGGGGTCGCCTCGATTGCGGTCCCGATCTTCAGTTGGGCCGCCTGGGTCTCACTGACCTCGACCGCGACGGTCGTCAGTCCGGGTGCCACCACGACCGCGGCCGTGTCACCCGACGACGCCTGATCACCCTTCGAGACCGACAGGGCCGCCACTGTTCCCGCAGCCGGGGCACGCACCACCGCTGC
>JASLDK010000259.1 GCA_030145945.1 Nocardioides sp. | reverse complement strand
CCCTGACGGGTGGCGCCACTCTCGGCGTCATCACTCCGGTCCTTGCCGCGTGCGGCGACGACAGCGGGACCGCGAGCGACCCCGTCGGTCGTACGACGACACCGGCGCCTGCCCCGCCTCCCGTTGCACCATCCGCCACGGTGACCGCTCCAGGCGGTACGACACCGCCCACGACTCCGCCCGCAGCGGGTGGCCTGGTCGCGGCGAGCGACGTACCGGTCGGCGGGGGAGTGATCCTCAAGGCCGATGAGCTCGTCGTCACCCAACCGACGGCAGGGACGTTCAAGGCGTTCAGCGCGATCTGCACCCACCAGGGCTGCCTGGTCGCCTCGGTGGCTGACGGCAAGATCGTCTGCGACTGCCACCACAGCACGTTCTCGATCAGCGACGGGTCGCCCGACAGCGGCCCGGCGTCCAGCCCGCTCCCCGAGGTGTCGGTCCAGGTGGCCGACGGACAGGTGCAGAAGTCATGAGTCAGTCCAGCATCAGTGGTCTCGGCGAGATCCGCGCCAGCCGTCGAATCGTGTTCTCCGGGCTCGGTGCCCTCGGTGTTGCAGCAGCCCTTGCCGGATGCGGCGGCGGAAGTGGCGGCGGCGGGTCCTCCGCCAGCACCGCACCCAAGGCCGGCGCCGAGTTGGCGAAGACGTCCGAGATCCCGGTCGGCGGGGGCCTGATCCTCAGCGACCAGCGGATCGTCATCACCCAGCCCACCGCCGGCACCTTCAAGGCGTTCACCGCCGTCTGCACGCACCAGCAGCAGACCGTGACGTCGGTCGAGGGCGGCAAGATCCTGTGCGCGCACCACGGCTCGTCCTACTCGGCGAGCACCGGCCAGGTCGAGGGCGGGCCGGCTCCGTCGGCTCTCGCCGAGGTCGCGATCACGACCGAAGGCGACAAGATCCTCGCCGCCTGAACCGGGCACGGCCTGCAACCGGGTTGAGCGGCTCCTACGGTTCGAACAGGGACAGCGTGACCGCGACGATCAGACCCTTGCGAACGAACAGGTCGACGCTGAACCACTCGAGGCAGGAGTCGATCACGTCCCACGAAGGCTGGATCACGACCTGGAGATCCTTCGTGACCTCTGCCGGCACGGGCAGTGGCGGCGACGCGCAATGGTCATGGTTGCCGGTCGAGATCACGGCCGGCACACCTTGTCGACCGTACTTGCGGAGAGCGACGAACGGGTTCAGGGCCCCTGACCTGCCGGCGTAGCCCTCCATCGTCAGGTCCCATACACGCGGATTCGCGAGATCACCTCGGCGGACGGTGGTCAGGATGGTCGGTCCCAGACCGAGAGCGACCTGCTCGGCAAACGGAACGCCGCCGAGACTGTGGAGGCCGCGTGCGAATCGGACGAACCGGCGAGCAGTCCTTCGGGCGGCGGGGGAGACGATCACCGGTGATGTTGAGGCTTCCGTCGGGCCGTCCGTCGACGCATTCGGCGGCGTGAGGGTCGTTTCCGAGACCGGAACCGAGGGCGGACTCGACTGCGGCGAGGGCATCCCCGTGGCCGCTCCGCGCGCCGGGTCGGCCGACTGTGCGTCGGTGGCGCAGCCCGCCAGCCCGACTGCTGTCAGAGCGCAGGCAAGCCCGAAGGCGCGAAGGTCGACCACGACTGCTCCTCGGGACGGGGGCTGGGTGGTCGCATGCTCCCACGGGCAGAGGTGGTCTCGCGCCAGTTGCGATCACGTGGTGACGGCCGGCGATCGAGGCGGGCGTCCAGCACGAGACGGGCTTCGTCGTACCTCTCCGCACGCAGGAGGGCGGCGATCCGGGCCTCCTCGACGATCTCGCGTTGCGCGTCGGAGCCGCCGAGACGCCAGATCTGGGTCGACAGCGTGGCAAGCCGGTCGGCGGCGGAGGAAGGGCGACCGGTGATCATCCAGCTGAAGGCGTGCGCGAGAGGTGAGACGACCTCACGGTGGGTGGCGCTCGAGTGGGTCGATGCCCAGACGGCGAGGTCCCGCAGCCCGCGCAGGTCCTCGGTCGCCAGGAGCGCGACGGCCGCATGCAGACCGAGGAACGCCGTTCCCGGGCGGGTGAGCACGTCGGGGCTGGTGACGCGCAGGACCTCCTCGATCGGCGGCACGTCGGCGGCACCAGGAGTCAGCGCCCAGCGGAAGAGCAGGGAGCCGCTGTCGACCAGAGCCCGGCAACCCACGGCCTGACGCGGCTGGAGTTGGCTCTCGTAGCGACGGCGTACGGCATCGAGGTCGCCGACCGTCAGCTCGTGCAGCGCCGCATGCCAGGAGAAGTGGGTCAGGCTGTCCGTCTGCGCTCCGGCACCGAGGATCCAGTCGTCCATCCACGCCAGCCCGGCAGCGTGATCGCCTGTCTCGTAGTGCGCGTGGGCGCGCGCGTGGGCTGCGTGGCCCCCCGACGGTTCGGCGGCGAGGGAACGACACGACAGCTCCATCGCCTCGTCGTACCGGCGTTGTTCCTGGCGCACGAAGGCCATCAGTCCCGTGATCCACGGGTCGTCGCCGTAGGCGGGGGCTGCGTTCTCGACGATGCGCCAGGCCTGCTCGGGGACGTCGGTGACGCCGGCGAAGGCGATGGTCGGCATGGCGACGGAGAGCAGCAACGCATCCTTCGGGTACGCCGTCAGGTGCGCCACCAACGGTGCGGGGTCCCCGAGCAGGTGGCGTTCGATGGCCTGCACGTGGCTGCGTTCGCGTTCGGTGGCGCGTCCGGCGTGCAGCCGGGCGTCGGCGAGGCGGGCCGGGATGTCGACCTGCACGCACATCTCATGGCCGAGCAGAGCGAGTGCGGCGTGGCCGACCGCGAAGGTCGGGTCGAGAGCGACGGCGGTGGCGATCCGGTCCGCGGCGCCGGTGCGGAGTCTGAGGAGGTCGCGGATGCCGTCGGCATAGGCGGTCGCGGCGAGCGGACCGGTGGTCAGGTCGTATCCGTAGGTGTCTCGACATCGCATATCTGTAGTAAAGCACGCGACTTACATATTCAGGAGTGTCGGAGTGCCTCCGTAGGGTTGGGGCGTGTCGCAGAGTTACCGGCCGAAACCCGGCTCGATCCCCACACAACCGGGGGTCTACCGATTCCGCGACCGGACCGGGCGGGTCGTCTACGTCGGCAAGGCGAAGAACCTGCGTGCCCGACTGTCGTCGTACTTCCAGGACATCGGCAACCTGCATCCGCGAACCGCGACCATGGTGACGACGGCGACGTCGGTGGAGTGGACGGTCGTCGGCACCGAGGTCGAGGCGCTGCAGTTGGAATACTCCTGGATCAAGGAGTTCGACCCGCGCTTCAACGTGAAGTACCGCGACGACAAGTCCTATCCGTGGCTGGCGGTGACGGTCTCCGAGGAGTTCCCTCGGGTGATGGTCGGGCGCGGTGCCAAACGCAAGGGCACCCGCTACTTCGGGCCCTACGGCCACGCCTGGGCGATCCGCGAGACGGTTGACATCCTGCTCCGCGTCTTCCCGATGCGCTCGTGCAGCAATGGCGTCTTCAAACGCTCCAGTCAGATCGGCCGCCCCTGCCTGCTCGGCTACATCGACAAGTGCTCGGCACCGTGCGTCGGCAACATCAGCGAGCAGGACCATCGCGCCATCGTCGACGACTTCTGCGAGTTCATGGCCGGACGCACGCGCCCGTTCATGAAGCGGATCGAGCAGGAGATGTACGCCGCGTCCGACGCGCTGGACTTCGAGAAGGCGGCGCGGCTGCGCGACCACCTGGGCGCGATGAACAAGGCGCTCGAGCGCCAGGCCGTCGTGCTGGGAGACGGCGCGGACGCGGACGTGATCGCGCTGGCGGAGGATCCGCTGGAGGTGGCGGTCCAGGTGTTCTACGTCCGCGGCGGCCGGATCCGCGGCCAGCGGGGATGGGTCGCCGACCGCACCGACGAGGGCGACACCGCCGCCCTGGTGGAGGACTTCCTGCTCCAGCTCTATGCCGGGGTGGCGCCCGAGGAGGCCCGCGACGCGGTGCCGCGGGAGATCCTGGTCCCCGCACTGCCGGCCGAGCACGAGACCTTCGAGCATCTGTTGACCGATCTGCGCGGGTCCAAGGTCGAGATCCGGGTGCCTCAGAGGGGCGACAAGAAGACCCTGCAGCAGACGGTCGCCCGCAATGCCACCGAGTCGCTCGCCCTGCACAAGACCAAGCGCGCCAGCGACCTCACCACCCGCAACCGCGCACTCGCCGAGATCGCCGACGCGTTGGATCTCGACGAGGCTCCGCTGCGCATCGAGTGCTACGACGTCTCCCACATGCAGGGCACCGAGATCGTGGCGTCGATGGTGGTCTTCGAGGACGGCCTCCCTCGCAAGGGGGAGTACCGCCGCTTCGTGATCAAGGATCAGGAGGGTTCGGACGACGTCAAGGCCATGCACGAGGTGATCACCCGTCGCTTCCGACGTCTCCTCGACGAGCAAGCGAAGTCAGAATTGAAGCCGGGCGATCCCGAGGCCGGCACCGGACCGATGCTGGTGGATCCGGACACCGGTCGGCCGCGGAAGTTCGCCTACGCCCCGGGCCTGGTCGTCGTGGACGGCGGTGCCCCGCAGGTCGCCGCCGCACAACGCGCGCTGGACGAGCTCGGCATCGACGACATTCCGATCTGCGGCCTCGCCAAGCGCCTCGAGGAGGTGTGGGTCCCCGGAGAGGAGGATCCGCTGATCCTGCCGCGGACCTCCGAAGGCCTCTACCTACTCCAGCGGGTCCGCGACGAGGCGCACCGATTCGCCATCACCCACCATCGCAACCGACGCTCCAAGTCGATGGTCGAGAGCCTGCTCGACGACGTCCCCGGATTGGGGGAGGTACGCCGCAGGACGCTGCTGCGTCACTTCGGCTCGCTGCGCAAGCTCCGCGCAGCCACGGTCGAGGAGATCGCCGCCGTTCCGGGCATCGGACCCCGGACCGCGACCACCATCAAGGAGGCGCTGGAGAAGGGAGCGGCACAATGAACAGCATCATGAGCAACGTGAATCAGGTCCCCGGCCAGTTGGTGATCGTGACCGGCATGACCGGCGCGGGTCGCAGCACGGCCGCCAAGGAGCTCGAGGACCTCGGCTACTTCGTCATCGACAACCTGCCGCCCAGCCTGCTGTCCGACGTCGTCCGCCTCGTCGATGAGAGCCATGGCCAGGCGCAACCGGTCGCGGTCGTGGTCGACGTACGGTCCGGCTCCTTCTTCCAGGGGTTGCGCAGCGCGTTGGCACACGGCGTGGCCGGCCGCGACACGACCCTGGTGTTCCTCGATGCATCCGACGAGGTGCTCGTCCGCCGACAGGAGGCCGCGCGGCGCCCCCACCCCCTCCAGCAGGGCGGTCGCCTCCTCGACGGACTGAACCGTGAACGGGTCGTGCTGTCGGATCTGCGCGCCGAGGCCGACCTCGTCATCGACACCAGTGCGCTCAACGTGCACCAGTTGACCGACCGGATCGCCGATGCGTTCGGCACGGCCGAGTCGACCCGGCTGCGGGTCTCGGTGATCAGCTTCGGCTTCAAGTACGGGATCCCGGTCGACGCCGACTACCTCGCCGACATGCGGTTCCTCCCCAATCCCCATTGGGTTCCCGCGCTCCGTCCTCGCACCGGACAGGACCCCGAGGTGTCGGCGTACGTCCTGGGGCGACCGGGCGCCGAGGAGTTCGTCGACGCCTACGTCCCGCTGCTCACCGGCGTCGCCGAGGGCTACCTGCGCGAGGGCAAGCGGTTCATGCGGGTCGCGATCGGCTGCACCGGCGGCAAGCACCGCAGCGTGGCGATGACCGAGGAGATCGCCCGTCGTCTGGGGGAGCAGGGGTACGTCGCCCGCGCCATCCACCGCGACCTGGGGCGAGAGTGACGGTGAGCCCTCGATCCTCAGGGCGCGCACAGTCCGTGGTGGCGCTCGGCGGCGGCCACGGCCTGCATGCCTCGCTCACCGCACTGCGTCACCTGCTCGACGACCTGACCGTCGACGAGCTCACCGCGATCGTGACCGTCGCCGACAACGGAGGCTCCTCGGGTCGACTGCGTGGTGAGTTCGGCGTGCTGCCGCCCGGTGACCTTCGGATGGCCCTCGCCGCCCTGTGCGGCGACGACGAGTGGGGGGACACCTGGGCCCGGGTGCTGCAGCACCGTTTCGAGGGCGACGGAGAGATGCGCGGGCACGTCGTCGGCAACCTCCTGATCGTCGGGCTGTGGGAGCTCCTGGGTGACCACGTCGACGCCCTCGACTGGGTCGGGCGGTTGCTCGGCGCCAAGGGACGCGTGCTTCCGATGGCGATGGTGCCGATGGACATCACGGCCGACGTGCGAGGACTCGTGCCGGCTGACCCCGATGCGCTGACCCAGGTGCGGGGACAGGTCGAGGTGGCGACCACCGGTGGCGTGATCGCGGAGATCGCACTTGATCCCCCTGACCCCGACGTCAGTGACGCGGTCATCGACGCGATCAGTGCCGCCGACTGGGCGGTCCTCGGGCCCGGTTCGTGGTTCAGCAGCGTCCTGCCCCATCTGCTCGTGCCGCGGCTGCGCAAGGCCTTGGTCGAGACGCAGGCCCGGCGGGTCGTCGTCCTCAATCTCGCCGAGCAGGCGGGGGAGACCGGCGGCTTCGGGCCGGCGGACCACCTGGCGGTGCTCGCCCAGCACGCGCCCGAACTCACCATCGACGTCGTGCTCGCCGACCGAGGGTCGGTGAGGGAGGGCATGACCGAGCTCGAGGAGACCGTCCAGGCACTCGGCGCACAGCTGTACGTCGAGGACGTGGCCGCCGACGACGGTAGTCCCCGGCACGACCCGGACAAGCTCGCTGCCGCCTACGCACGGATCTTCTCCGCTGCTTGAGGGATCGCGAGACCTGTCCCTGTGGGGTTGTTGACCTGCATGGCAGGATCGGCCGCATGGCGATGACGGCACAGGTCAAGGCGGAGCTCGCCAACATCCCGGTCACGAAGGTCTGCTGCCGCAAGGCCGAGGTCGCGTCGATGCTCCGCTTCGCCGGCGGCCTGCACATCGTCAGCGGCAAGATCGTGGTGGAGGCTGAGCTCGACACGGGCGCCGCCGCGCGGCGGCTGCGCAAGGACATCACCGAGATCTACGGACAGAGCTCCGAGGTCGTCATGGTCCAGGGCAATGGGTTGCGCAAGGGCAGTCGCTACATCGTCCGGGTCGTCAAGGACGGCGAAGCACTCGCCCGCCAGACCGGTCTCCTCGACCAGCGCGGACGGCCGGTGCGCGGACTGCCTCCGGCCGTCGTGTCCGGCGGCGCCTGTGACGCGGTCGCAGCGTGGCGTGGCGCCTTCCTGGCCCACGGGTCGCTGACCGAGCCCGGCCGGTCCTCGTCGCTGGAAGTGACCTGCCCCGGCTCCGAAGCGGCGCTTGCGCTGGTCGGCGTCGCGCGCCGCCTGGGGATCCAGGCCAAGGCCCGTGAGGTCCGCGGGATCGACCGGGTTGTGATCCGCGACGGCGACGCCATCGGTCAACTGCTCGCACGCCTCGGCGCCCACGAGACCCTGATGGCGTGGGAGGAGAGGCGGATGCGCCGCGAGGTCCGCGCGACCGCCAACCGCCTCGCCAACTTCGACGACGCCAACCTGCGCCGCTCCGCCCGGGCAGCCGTGACCGCGGGCGCTCGCGTCGAGCGGGCGATGGAGCTGCTCGGCGAGGACGTGCCCGACCACCTGAGGATGGCGGGCGAGCTGCGACTCGAGCACAAGCAGGCCTCCCTGGAGGAGCTCGGCCAGTTGCACGATCCGGTCCTCACCAAGGACGCGATCGCCGGCCGGATCCGCCGGTTGCTGGCCATGGCCGACAAACGCGCCGAAGAGCTCGGCGTACCCGACACCGAGGCGTCGCTGACGCCGGAGATGCTCGCCGGCGAATAGCCACCTCCTGCGCGCGCGTTGCTCCGCGGGCTAGGGTCGTGAGGGATGCATGATCTGCATCACCTTTCACGAAGTCCGGGTCGACAACGTCTGACAAGGAGCAACACGGTGACTGTGCGCGTCGGAATCAACGGATTTGGCCGGATCGGCCGCAACTTCTATCGCGCGGTGCGTGCGAGTGGTGCGGACATCGAGATCGTCGGCGTCAACGACCTGACCGACAACGCGACCCTCGCTCACCTGCTGAAGTACGACTCCATCCTGGGCCCCCTCGACGCGACCGTCGCCTCGACCGATGACGCGATCGTCGTGGGCGACTCGCAGATCCGCACCTTCGCCGAGCGTGACCCGGCTGCGCTCGGGTGGGGAGACCTCGGCGTCGACGTCGTCGTCGAATCCACCGGCTTCTTCACCGATGCGACCAAGGCCCGCGCGCACGTCGACGGTGGCGGCGCGCGCAAGGTGATCATCTCCGCGCCCGCGTCCAACGAGGACGTCACCATCGTGATGGGTGTCAACCACGAGAAGTACGACGCAGCAACCCACACCGTCATCTCCAACGCATCGTGCACCACCAACTGCCTCGGTCCGATGGCGAAGGCACTCAACGACGGCCTCGGCATCGTCAAGGGCCTGATGACCACGGTCCACGCCTACACCGCCGACCAGAACCTGCAGGACAACATCCACAAGGACCTGCGTCGGGCGCGGGCGGCGGCACTCAACATCATCCCGACGTCGACCGGAGCCGCGAAGGCGATCGGCCTCGTCCTGCCCGAGCTCCAGGGCAAGCTCGACGGCTATGCGCTGCGAGTTCCGACACCGACCGGTTCGCTCACCGACCTGTCCTTCGAGGCGTCGCGAGAGACCAGCGTCGAGGAGGTCAACGAGATCATGGAGGCCGCGGCCGATGGTCGCTACCTCGTCTACTCCACCGACCCGATCGTCTCCTCGGACATTGTGACCAATCCGGCGTCGTGCACATTCGACGCGCCCCTGACCAAGGTGATCGGCAACCAGGTCAAGGTCGCCGGGTGGTACGACAACGAGTGGGGCTACTCCAACCGACTCGCAGACCTGATCGTCCACATCGGCGCGAGCCTCTGACCGCCGGCGCCCGGTCGCACCACTAGGCTCTGACGCTTGTGACTGACATCAACGGCCTCGACCAGACGTTCCTCGAGAGCGTCCGCGGCAAGCGCGTCCTCGTCCGCTCGGACCTCAACGTCCCGCTCGACGGCACCACCATCACCGACGACGGTCGGATCCGGGCGAGCGTGCCGACGATCAAGGCACTCGCCGCTGCCGGTGCCCGGGTCATCGTGATGGCGCACCTGGGCCGTCCGAAGGGTGAGCCGGATCCGGCGTACTCCCTGGCTCCGGTGGCCGCTCGCCTCGGCGAGCTCCTCGGGTCACGGGTTTCCTTCGCGACGGACACGGTCGGTGAGTCGGCACGGATCGTGACGGCGGCCCTCACCGACGGGGAGGTCGCCGTCCTGGAGAACGTCCGCTTCAACAGCGGCGAGACGAGCAAGGACGACGCGGAGCGGGGCGCCTTCGCCGACGAGCTCGCCTCGCTCGGCGACGTCTTCGTCTCCGACGGCTTCGGGGTCGTCCACCGCAAGCAGGCCAGCGTGTACGACGTCGCCCGACGTCTGCCGCACGCCATGGGTGGTCTCGTGGCGGCCGAGGTGGAGGTCCTTCGGCGCCTGACGATCGACCCGGCTCGCCCGTACGCCGTCGTGCTCGGCGGCTCCAAGGTGTCCGACAAGCTCGGCGTCATCGACAACCTCCTCGGCAAGGCGGACAAGCTGCTCATCGGCGGCGGGATGGTGTTCACCTTCTGAAGGCCGAGGGAC
>JASLDK010000237.1 GCA_030145945.1 Nocardioides sp. | reverse complement strand
GCCTGACTATCCCCAGGTTTGTCCACCGATGTGGATGAATGACATGGGTGTAGTTCTCCCCAACTGGGGACAAAGCTGTGGACAACTTGGGTGGCGGGTGTCCGTGGGCTGCGGGCTGGCGGTCGGTACAGGTTCAACCCGGCTTTTACGAGGGACACCGGCGCTGGCACAGGGTTGCAGTCGGCTTTCCGGCGGTATTCGGATGATCGGCGGCTTCTGCTTCAACCTGCTTGAAGCAGAAGCCGCCGTTGAGCCACAACAGGGAGGATTGTGCGCGATCCGCTCAACCCACGTCCGCGAATCGCGCACGATCAGCCTCCACGGGCCGAGAGCCGACCGCCGGACCTGTACCCGCCGCCGGACCTGTACCCGCCGCCGGGCGCCTCTCGTTGCTGCGGGTTGACGTCGTACCGACCACTGAGCCGCAGCCCGCAGCCGTGTACCGACGACCGGCCCTCAGCTTTTTCGCACTCACCACCCAGAAAGCGAAGAACCCGGCCAGCGCACGCGGCGCTGACCGGGTTCCGACGTACGGGATTCGGGGAGGTCACTCCCAGCGGGTGGCGAAGGCGAAGCCGACAGCCATGAACCCGATGCCGACGAAGAGGTTCTTCTGTCCGAGGTCGGACAGGATCGGGATGTCGTGGGGGTTGTTGCCGGTGAGGAAGATGTAGAAGATGCAGATCCACACCAGGCCGACGATGAAGCAGGCGAGCATCGACACGACGACACCGCGGCCGCGACCCAGCGGGGTCGAGGGATGGGCGGAGATCATCAGGCCGAGGAAGAACAGGATGAACCCGATCAGGTAGTTCTTGCCCTCGAGATCGGCGAGGAACGACGGGCCACCCGGCTGCACCGGCTTGCCGGCCTTGGTGAACGTGCTGTTCCAGCCGTCGGAGGGCCGGATGCCGTAGTAGGTGTAGAGGATCCAGGCGATGCCGCCGAGGATCAGCAGCAGCGCGAGCGCGAACCGGAGGCTCAGCACCGGGCCGCGGTCCGGGGTGCCGAAGACCTCGCGCTCCGTACGCTTCGACAGGCGGGACGACTTGGCCACGGGTGGCTCCTCGATCAGGTTCAGGGGGTCGCGCGAGCCTGTGTCGGCGCGCACGCTGTGGTGGTGGACACTGTCAGTATGACGGGTGCCCACACCGGAGGTACGACGGGCCGCCGCCCCACGCCCTCCGCAACGCCCCCGACCGCGCACCGGAGTTCGCGTGGTTGGCGGATCGGTACGCCGTTCGTCGTGTTCCTCGTCGGCGGCCTACTGGCCGTCTCGGCCACCAACAGCGAAGGCTCCGACCTGCGGCCGGGCCGCTACACCGACCTCGCCGGCCTGGTCGAGGGCGAGACCGCGGACTACCGCAAGGTGGAGCAGGTCCGTCAGGACCTGTCGGACCGGGTCGACCGTTTGACCGAGGCGGTCGGTGACAAGGGCGTCACCAAGGCCCGCCGCCAGATCGCCACCCTGCGCGATCCCGCCGGCATGACCCCCCACGCCGGTCCCGGGCTGAGGATCACGCTGTCGGACGCCCCGGAGAAGTTGCTCGACGACGCGCTCGAACGCAACAAGGAGATCGACGATCCGGCGCTGCGGATCAACCCCAATCGGTTCGTGGTCCACCAACAAGACATCCAGGCCGTCGTCAACGCCCTGTGGACCGGCGGCGCGGTTGCCGTCACGGTTGCAGGTCAGCGGATCATCTCCACGACCGGCATCCGTTGCAAGGGCCCGGTCGTCCAGCTCCAGGGCCAGCCGTTCCCGCAGCCGTTCGTGATCGAGGCCGTCGGTGACGTCACCGACCTGACCGACGCGGTCGAGGCCGACACGATCGTCGGCGGCTATCGCAAGGACGCCGCCGACCCGTTGATCTCGATGGGCTGGGACCTCGAGACCAGCACGCACATCAAGGCCCCGGCGTACGCCGGTGTGGTGGACCTGCAGTACGCCAAGCCGTTGCGCTGAACGCGTGCAGGAATCCCCGGTCGACCGGGGAAACTGTCACTTGACCTGCAATGCAACGCCGGACAAGTGCAGGAATCCCCGGTCGACCGGGGATTCCTGCGTCAGCGGCGGCGATCCCCGACCAGTCGTCCGAGCGGGTTGAGCGGGTCGGTGCCGTTGGCGACCTCCTGGCCGTCGGAGATGCCGTCACCGTCCGTGTCGGGGTTGTTGGGGTCGGTGCCCCGGGCGGCCTCGTCGGCGTCGGAGAGGCCGTCGCCGTCGGTGTCGACGACCGGGGGCGGGGCGACGTAGGTCGAGATGAAGATGACGACCTGCGAGCCCTGGTTGAGCTCACCGTCCGCGGGCAACTGCTCGGTGACGCGGCCCTTCTTCTGGCTCGAGTCGTCCGCCGAGGCGCTGCGGGCCACGGGCACGAACCCGGCGTCGCGGATGGCCTTCTCGGCGTCGGCCTGCTTCATGCCGACGACGTTGGGCACCCGTTCCGGGCCGTCGGAGACGCACAGCTCGACGGTGGTGTCGCGGTCGACCTGGGTGTTGGCGAGGGGGGTCTGCTCGACGACGTTGTTCTTCGGGTCGTCGGTGTCGCACTCCTTCTCGGTGATGTTGCGCTGCGCGATCCCGGCCTCGACCAGGATCTTGATCGCCTTGCCCTTCTTCATGTCGAGCACGGAGGGCAGCGCGAACTTGCCGGGTCCGATGGACACGACCAGGTTGATCTTGGTCGTCGGGGCGACGAACTCGTCGCCGCTGGGATCCTGCTCGAGAACCCGGCCGTCCTCGATGGTGTCGTCATGGCGGACGGTGACCTTGCCGATGGGGAAGCCGGCGTCGCCGATGGTGGCGCGGGCGTCGTCCTCGGTCATCCGTACGACGTTGGGCACCCGGACGGGCGTCGGTTCGTTCGGGAAGAGCTTGGGCCACACGACGTACGCCGTCGCGATGATCGCCGCGATCAGGACACCGAGGACGATCCACAGTCCGGCTCGGCTGCGGGACTCCCCGCGGCGGTTGCCCGGACCGGCCGGCACGGCGGGACGCACGGCCGTCTCGGAGTGCTCCACGGGCACGGGACGTGGGGACACGATCGAGGTGGCGCCGGTCTCGGCGGGCAGCACGGCCTGCACGGGACGCCCGGCGAGGTAGCGCTCGATGTCGGCGCGCATCTGGGCAGCCGACTGGTAGCGGTCCTCGACCCGCTTCGCGAGCGCCTTCATCACGATCGCGTCGACCTCGGGGGTGAGGTCGTCCTCGTGCGTCGACGGGGGTACGGCGGGCTCGCGGACGTGCTGGTAGGCGACCGCCACGGGGGAGTCGCCGACGAAGGGCGGCCGTCCGGTGAGCAGTTCGTAGAGCAGGCAACCGGCCGAGTAGACGTCGGACCGCGAGTCGACGGTCTCGCCGCGCGCCTGCTCGGGGGAGAGGTACTGCGCGGTGCCGACCACGGCCGCGGTCTGGGTCATGGACGACGCCGCGTCGCTCATGGCGCGGGCGATGCCGAAGTCCATCACCTTGATGTCGCCGGCGGGGGTGAGCATCACGTTGCCGGGCTTGATGTCGCGGTGGATGATCCCCGCGCGGTGGCTGTAGTCGAGGGCGGACAGCACGCCGCTGGTGATCTCAAGGGCCCGCTCGGGCAGGATCTTGCGGCCCTCGCGCAGGATGTCGCGCAGTGTGCGGCCGGCGACGTGCTCCATCACGATGTAGGGGACGACCTCGGTGCTGCCGTCGGCCTGGAGGCTGCGCTCCTCGCCGGTGTCGTAGACCGCGACGATGGTGGGGTGGTTGAGCGAGGCCGACGACTGGGCCTCGCGCCGGAACCGCGCCTGGAAGGTGGGGTCGCTGGCGAGGTCGGCGCGCAGCCGCTTGACGGCGACCACACGGCCGAGCCGGGTGTCGATGCCCTTGCGGACCTCGGCCATACCGCCGCGGCCGAGCAGCTCGCCGAGCTCGTAGCGGCCGCCCACGGTCGAGCCGGCCTGGCCGCCGGACGCGCCGCCGGACGCGCCGCCGGACGCGCCGCCGGGCGGGTCGATGGGTGGCGTCACGGGGTGCCTCCCGTCGGGTTGGTCGGGTTCGTCGGCAGCGTCAGACCGTCGGTCGGCACGCCCGTCGGTGCGGTCGGCGTCGGCGGGGGCTCAGGACCCCAGTAGTAGACGACGATCGAGTCGCCCTCCTGCAGGGTGCCGTTGGTCGAGAAGCGCGACACGGTCCCCTCGGCGCAGGTGCCGTCGTTGGTGCGCGGGTCCTGCTCCGAACGGACCCGGAGCTTCAGGGCGTTGAGGTCGCTCACTGCGTCCTTGTAGTTGGTGTTGCAGGCATAGGAGCTGTCGTCGACCTGCACGGTCTTCGGCGCCTGGGTGGTCTGCTCGGTGGTCGCCTCACTGGTCGGCGTCGTCGGGGTGGTCGGCTCGGAGGTGGGGGTCGTCGCGGTCGTCGAGTCCTCCACCACCGGTTGGTCGCTGCCGTTGTCGCGCAGGATTAGCCAAGCAGCCAGCAGCGCGAGCAGGACCAGCGCGATCACCGCGGCCGCGATTGGCCAGGGCGACTTCCGGTCGTCGTCACGGTCGTCGCCGGCGTACGCCGACGGGCTGTCGAGCCGCTGCACCGAGGCCGCGCCCGCCGCGACGGGCGTGCCTGCCGTGGGCGTGGGGACCGGGACGGGCACGGGCGGGATGATGCCCGTCAGCACCCGGGTGCCGTCGTCGTCGCCACCACCCGCGCCGACCGCGGCCGCGGCCACGTCGGGAGCGCGCAACGCCTCGGCGAACGCCGTGCCGTCGTCGTACCGCTCCGCAGGGTTCTTGGCGAGCGCACGACGGACCACTGCGGCGATCGGGCCGGGGATCTGGGCAGGCAGTTGCGGGACGGGCTGCTGAAGGTGCGCGAGCGCCGTCGCGACCGGGGTCTCGGCCTCGAACGGGCGGCGGCCGGTGAGGCACTCGAAGGCCACCACGCCGAGCGAGTAGACGTCGGAGGCGGGGGTCGACGGGTTGCCGCGTGCCTGCTCGGGGGAGAGGTACTGCGGGGTCCCCATCACCGATCCGGTGCGCGTCAGCGCGACCGAGTCGAGGGCGCGAGCGATGCCGAAGTCGGTGATCTTGACCTGACGGTCGGGCGTGACGAGCAGGTTGGCCGGCTTGACGTCGCGGTGCACGATGCCCGCGCGGTGCGCGACACCGAGGGCGTCCGCGGCCTGCGCCATCAGGTCCTGCACGACCGCCACGTCGAGGGTGCGCCCGCTGGTGCGGGCGTTGGCGAGCAGTGTCGACAGGGGCTGGCCGTCGACCAGCTCCATCACCAGGTAGGGCGGGTGCTCGTCACCGGCGACCTGCGGGTCCCCGGCGTCGGCGCCGTAGTCGTAGACCCCGGCGATGCCCGGGTGGTGCAGCGCGGCCGCGCTGCGGGCCTCGCCCTCGAAGCGGCTGCGGAAGGTGGCGTCGTCGGCGTACTCCGGCTTGAGGACCTTGACCGCAACCGGTCGGTTCAACCGGGTGTCGGTGCCCCGCCACACCACGCCCATGCCGCCGGTGGCGATCTTGGAGTCGAGGCGATAGCGACCGGCCCGGTCGGCGTACCTGCTCTGGTCTGTCACTTCTTCAACACCGCTTCCATCACTGCCTTGGCGATCGGGCCGCCGAGCAGGCCTCCAGCGATCTCGCTGCACGCCTTGTCCGGCGCCTCTTCGATCATGACGGCCACCGCAACCTCGGCGTTCACGGCGGGCGCGAACGACACGAACCAGGCGTACGGCGGCTTGCCGCTGCTGCTGCACATGGCGTCGCCCCGTTGGGCGGTGCCGGTCTTGCCGGCCACCGTGACGCCGGGGATCTTCGCGGGCGCCGCCGTGCCGTTCTCGACGGTCTTGACGAGCAGGTCGGTCATCTCGCCCGCGGTCTCCGGGGACACCGCGCGGTTGAGCTCGTCGGGCTCGGTGGTGCGCAGCACGTCGAAGTCGGCGGTCTGGATCTGGTCGACCAGGTAGGGACGCATCAGGTCGCCCTGGTTGGCGATCGCCGCGGTGACCATCGCCATCTGCAGGGGCGTCGCCTGCACGGTGTTCTGGCCGATGCCGGTCTGCGCGGTCTCCGCGAGGCTGAGCTCCCGCGTGCCGCCGCCCTCGGACTCGGGCAGCTTCACATTGGCCGGATAGACCGATGGGACCTGGCCCTGCAGGTCGAGCAGGGAGGTCGAGTTGAACCCGAACGCCTCGGCCTGGGCGCGCAGCTTCTCCGGGCCGAGCTCGACCGCGAGGTGCGCGAAGGTCGTGTTGCAGGAGTATTCGAAGGCGGTCGCGAAGGCGATCTTGCCCGGGCTGCACTGGCTGCGGCCGTCGTTGGCGATCGCGTGGGTGGTGCCCGGAGGCTGGTACGTCGCACCCGCCGGCACCTGGTCGGCCGCGTGGTAGAGCCCGTTCTCGATCGCCGCGGCACCCGTCACGAGCTTGAAGGTCGAGCCCGGGAAGAGACGGGTGCGGATCGCCCGGTTGAGCAGCGGCTCGTGGGGGTCGGCGTCCAGCTTCTTGTAGGCCGCCGACGCCTTCGCGGAGTCGTGGGTGGCGAGCTCATTGGGGTCGTAGGAGGGGTAGGACGCCATCGCGAGGATGCGACCGGTCTTCGGCTGGATCGCGACCACCGACCCCTCGCCCTGCGGTCCCAGCACCTCCCGCAGACCCTCGAAGGCCGCTTTCTGAGCCGCCGGGTTGAGGGTGAGCACGACATTGCCGCCCTGGGCACTGTCGCCCTTGAGCAGGTCGACGAGCCGGGTCACGAACAGCGAGCCGTTCTCGCCGGTGAGGATGTCGTTCTGGCTGCGCTCGATGCCGGTCTGGCTGCCGAGCTGCAGATAGCCCGTGACCGGGGCGAACATCCGGGCACCGGCCTCCGGATAGCTACGGAGGTACTTGTACCGGTCGTCGACCGGCGTACTGCTCGCGATCGGATCGGTGCCGACCAGGATCTGGCCGCGTTCCTTGCTGTAGGCGGCCTCGGTGACCCGCGCATTGCGGGTGTCCTTGTTGTAGTCGCCCGCCTTGATGAACTGCAGGTAGGTCACATTCGCCATCAGGGCGAGGAAGAGGAACATGCAGAAGATGGAGACGGCGCGGATCGGCTTGTTCATCGTGCGCTACCTCCAGTCCGGCTGGGTCTTGACGATCTGGGTCGCCTGCTCGTCGGGGCTCTCGTCCTGGTCCGCGGTGAGGTCCGGCAAGGGGCGCCGGGCCTGGTCGGAGATTCGTAGCAGGATCGCGATGATCGCCCAGTTGGCGACCAGCGACGAGCCGCCGTACGACAGGAACGGGGTGGTGAGGCCGGTCAACGGGATCAACCGGGTGACGCCGCCGATCACGACGAAGACCTGCAGCGCGAACACCGCCGCCAGACCGGTCGCCACCAGCTTGCCGAAGCCGTCGCGCGAGATCAGCGCTGCGCGCAGGGCCCGCTCGACCACGAGTCCGTAGAGCAGCAGCACCGCCATCACCGCGGTCAGACCGAGCTCCTCGCCGACCGCGGCCAGGATGAAGTCGGACTCCGCATAGGGCACCCGCTGGGGCATGCCCTCGCCGAGACCACGACCCATCAGGCCGCCCCACGAGAAGCCGTAGAGCGCCTGCACGAGCTGGTATCCCGAGCCACTCGCGTCGGCGAACGGGTGCAACCAGATGTCGACGCGGGCCTGGACGTGACCGAACATCTTGTACGCCGCGGTCGCGCCCCCGAAGAACAACAGGGCACCGACCACCAGCCACCCGGGGCGTTCGGTCGCGACATAGAGCATGACCAGGAAGATGCCGAAGAACAGCAGGCTCGAGCCGAGGTCGCGCTGCAGCACCAGGATGCCGAGGCTGACGACCCACATCATCACGATCGGGCCCAGGTCGCGCCCACGCGGCAGGTCGACGAACACCACGCGGCGTCCCGCGAGAGCCAGCGCATCACGGTGCACGACGAGATAGCCGGCGAAGGTGATCACCAGCATCACCTTGGCGACCTCACCCGGCTGGAAGCTGAACGGACCCAGCGCGATCCAGATCTTCGCGCCGTGGATCTGGGTGCCCAGCCCGGGCACCATCGGCAGGATCAGCAGCACGATGGCGGCCAGCCCCGAGGTGTAGGTGAACCGGGCCAGCAGCCGATGGTCCGGCAACACGATCAAGGTGCCGATGAACAACCCGACCCCGACCGTCATCCAGGTCAGCTGCTGACTCGCCAGGCTCGTGTCGCGCGCCAGGTCGAGGCGATGGATCACCGCCAGGCCCAGACCGTTGAGCGCCGCCACGACCGGCAGCAGGACCGGATCGGCGTACGGCGCGACGATGCGGACCGCGACGTGCGCGGCGATGACGAGGATGGCCAGCCAGCCGCCGTACCCGATCAGGTTGGCGGGGACCTCGCCATCGACGCCGAGGCCGACCGAGGCATAGGCCCCGATCCCGACGATCAACGCGAGAACGAGGAGGAAGAGCTCCGCGCCCCGACGGCGGCGGTGCACGAAACCCATCAATGCGGAATTGGTGGCCATCGCGCTCAGCCGGTCGGGGTGGTGGTCGCGGGCGACGTGGAGGTGAGCGCGGGCGGAAGGTCGGTCGGCAACGGCGTGGGCGTCGGCGTGGGCGTCGTGCTGTCGGGGTGAGCCCGGCCGTTCTTCCCGATCCGCTGGATGGTGGCGCGCGCCTCCTTCAGCGTGCCGAACGGGTCGGCCACTCCCGTGACGTCGCCGCGGGTGGAGGAGGTGAGGTCGCTCAGCCGCAGGTCGGACTTCTCGTAGACCGCGGACAGGCCGGGAACATCGACGCCGCGATAGATCACGACCACGCCGTCGGACTCGCCGACGTAGTAGTTCTGCTGGCTCCACCAGCGAGCCGTGCCCAGAGCGATCCAGGCCAGACCGAGCACGATCGCGAGCACCAGCACTCGCCGCGCCCAGCGGAACCGCGGCGGCGCCTGCGGTGCGTAGCGCAACGCCTCGTTGTCGATGGGCGGATCCTCACGGATCGCGTTGCCGGCCGCTGCAGGGATCTCGAGCGTCCCCGGATCCGCATCAGCCTCGCTGGTGCGGTGACCTCGGAAGAGCGTGCGTGCCTTGTGGGGCCGCGGGTTGGCGGCCGCGCCGACCACCATGCCGGCCGCCGGTGTCGACGTCGCGGGGTCGACCACATCGGCCACCACACACGTCACATTGTCGGAGCTGCCCGCGTCGAGGCTGGCCCGCACGATCTCGATCGACGTGAACTCAGGGGTGCCGTCACCGAGGAGGTCGCGGATCCGGTCGTCCTCCAACACCCCGCAGGCGCCGTCGCTGCACAGGAACAGCCGGTCACCCGGGTTGAGCTCGAGCGCGAACAGGTCGGGATCGACGTCGTGGAGGCCGTCGACCGCCTTCAGGATCAGGTTGCGGTGCGGGTGCACGCGCGCCTCGGCCTCGGTGATCCGGCCCTCGTCGATCAGGCTCTGCACGAACGTGTGGTCGTTGGTCAGCTGCGACAACTCGCCGTCGCGCAGCAGGTAGGCCCGAGAGTCGCCGACATGACCGATCGCCAACCGGTGCCCGTCGAACAGTGCGACCGTGGCCGTCGTGCTCGTCCCCGACAGGGCGGGATCGAGGTCGACCTGACCGCCGATGGAGACGTGCGCCTCGTGCAGCGCCTCCTCGACCCGGTCGATGACGTCGACATGGTCGGGCCCGGTCGGGGCAGGGGGCTCGTCGAGGCGGCGCAACTCGGCGATCGCCGTACCGGAGGCGATGTCGCCACGCGCGGCTCCTCCGACACCGTCACAGACGGCGAGCAACCACGGGCCGCTGTAGCCGGAGTCCTGGTTGTCCTTGCGCACCCGCCCGACATCGGAGCAGGCGAAGGCGTCGAACTGGAGCGGCGGCTTGGGAAGGGGTACGTCGATCGTGTCGGGCTGCGGGTCGTGGGGCAGCTCGCCGGGGGCGGTCGCGTCCATCTACTTCCTCAGCTCGATGATCGTCTTGCCGATCCGGATCTGCGATCCGAGGCCGACCGGGACCGGCTGGGTGAGACGTTGGCTGCCGAGGTAGGTGCCGTTGGTGGAGCCGAGGTCCTCGACGTACCACTGGCCGGCGGACTGGACGATCCGGGCGTGTCGGGTCGAGACGTAGTCGTCGTCGAGGCGGATCGCCGCGTCGTTGCCGCGTCCGATCAGGATCGGCGCCTGCGCGAGGTCGGCGACGATGCCGGTGTTGACGCCCTGCATCACCTCGACCTTCGTCGGCTGGCCACGACGTGGCCCCACCGCCTTGGCTGCCTTCGCCTTCTTGGCCTTGGGCTGCTTGCCGGGCGCGGCCGGCGAAGGGACCCGGGCGCCGAACATGTCGGAGCGGATCACCGAGATCGCGGACAGGACGAAGATCCACAGGATCGCCAGATAGGCGATCCGGACGAGGAACAGGGTCAGCTCAGACATCGCTGCCTGCCTCCTGGAGCAGTCGGAGAGTGAGGGACGTGTGCCCGATCTGCACCCGGGAACCGTCGCGCAGGTGGGCGCGCGCCACCTTCTGCCCGTCCACCCGGATGCCATTGGTCGACCCCATGTCGTGCACCTCGACCTGGACCGGGCCCCCACCGGGCGTCGTACCGGACGCAGAGGTGGTGGTGACCAGGAACTCCGCGTGCCGACGACTGACGCCGGGGTCGTCGATGCGCAGATCGGCCTCGCTGCCGCGACCGACGACCAGGCCCGGCGCCCGCAGCGGGTGCTGCGCGCCGTTCACCTCGAGGACCGCACGGGTGCGCTGATTGCTGCTCCGGCGACTCTGGTCGGTGACCGATGCCTCTGCGTGGCTACGCACCCGGAACCGTCCGGTCCCGAGGTCGTCGGCCTCCTCGAAGGTGATCCGGATCGGGCCGGGAAAGACGTAGGACTGGAGACGCGCATGCTCGGTGAGCTGCTCGGCGAGCTCGCTCGCCAACGTCGAGTCGTACGGCGACAGGCGCTCGAGGTCGCCCGACGACAGCTCGACGACGAAGCCGTTCGGCACCAGTCGCCGCTCGCGCGACAGCACCTGCGCCTGGTTGTCGAGCTCGCGCTGCAGGGCGGCCGCGATCTCGACGGGCTGCACCGCGCTGCGGAAGGTCCGGGCGAACGCGCCGGAGATCGCCTGCTCGAGTCGTTGCTCGAAGCGCTGCAGCCCACTCATGTCGCTGCCCCCTCTCCCGTGCTCGCCTGATCACCCGCCCGGTCGGACAGGTCCCCCCGAATCGTATCGGTGGCGCCCTGCTCCGCCCGGGACCTCGGCGTTCCCGGGCCCCGTTTTGGGTGGTCGCCGTTGCCTGGGATAGCCTGAGCCCGCTTCTCGCGCGAGTGGCGGAATAGGCAGACGCGCACGGTTCAGGTCCGTGTGTCCGAAAGGACGTGGGGGTTCAACTCCCCCCTCGCGCACAACACGGCGAAATGGCCCCTGACCTGCTGAGAAGCAGGAAGGGGGCCATTCGTGTTTTTGCTCGCGTACACTCCACGTACACACGGCCTCGATGCCGCACCCTTCCGGACCGTCGTCCGCCCTGCGTTACCCATCGCCAGCACCACCGCGAGGACGACGCCATGCGCACCGTGCAGACCATCGAGACGACCACCGGCACCTCCTACAAGGTCCGGTTCCGCCACCCCACCGCCACCAGCCCGACTACCGGCAAGCCGCTGCAGACCTCCGAGTCCTTCACCCGCAAGGGCGAGGCCGAGCGGTTCGCGAAGTGGCTCGATGCCCTCGGTCCCGCCGAGGCCATCGAGCGGCTCTACGCCCTCGACCAGCCCAGCGACATCCCCGACCTCGACGGCGTCGCGGCCGACCACATCCGGCTCCTGACCGGCATCGAGGAAGGGACCCGCCTCGGCTACACCCGCCTCTGGTCCCGCACCTGGGGCCCGGTGCTCGGTCGGACCCGGGCTGACCTCCTCACTGCCGACGACGTCCGTGAGGCCGTGAACGAGCTCGCGAAGACCTACTCGACCAAGAGCCTTGAGAACCAGCGCGGCCTGCTGTCCGGCGTCGTCGCGCGCTGCATCGAGAAGGGCTACCTGACGAAGAACC
Organism: Nocardioides sp.; assembly: GCA_030145945.1. Lineage (GTDB taxonomy): Bacteria > Actinomycetota > Actinomycetes > Propionibacteriales > Nocardioidaceae > Nocardioides. Next base: position 5,972 of record JASLDK010000237.1, on the reverse strand, counting down.
CGGCCAAGGGGATCCGGCTCCCCGAGGGGCGGCGCGTCGCGGTCGGAGCCGAAGACGACGAGGACGACAGCGAGATGGTGTGCCTGACCCTCGACGAGTGGGAGGCGCTCTACGACACGTTCAGCCCGGCCTACCGCACCTTCGTCCGGTTCCTCGTCGGCACCGGCTGCCGCTGGGGAGAGGCCGTCGTGCTCCGCAAGAAGGACGTCGACCTCGCCGCCCGCACCGTGAAGATCCGGCGCGCCCTCAAGTGGTCGCCCGACGGCGACCGGGTCATCGGCCCCCCGAAGACGAAGAAGGGCAAGCGGACCATCGTCATGCCGCCCGAGGTCGTCGACGACCTGCGCCCGCTGCTCGAGGGCAAGACCGGCGGCGCGCTGGTCTTCGAGCAGGTCCGCGGCGGGATGCTCAACCACCGCAACTTCTGGTCGCGGTACTGGAAGCCGGCTATCTGGCGCGCCCAGCTGTGTGACCTCCACCGGGCCCAGTGGGTCGCGAAGGGCTGCAAGTGCGGGACCACGACCCCAGCGCGGTGCTCGCTGCACCGGTCGGCCGCCGTAGCGCCGTGCGGGTGCGCCGGCACGCTGACCCAGACGCCGCGGATCCACGACCTGCGACACACCCACGCGTCCTGGCTGCTCGCCAACGGCACCCCGATCCACGTCGTCCAGGCCCGACTCGGCCACGAGTCGATCCAGACGACCGTCGACACCTACTCGCACCTGCTGCCCGACGCCCAGCTCCTCGCGGCCGAGGCCGCGTCGCTGGCCTTTGCTGGCCGGCTCGGCGGGGGAGGGTGGCTCAGCCGCGTCGACACGCTGCCCGACGACGTCCTGCGCCAGCTCGCCACGGCCGTCGCCGACGAAGCCGAGAAGCGCGGCGTCGAACTGCAACCGCTCGCGATCACCGCGGCCTAGTCAGGCGCCCCAAGCGCTCTCAGTGACTGTCACTTGTCGCTGGGGGCGCCACCAGCGCCGCCACGCCTCAACGAGGATCGGTGTCAGGTCGAGTTCGAGAGCGATCGCTTGGACGCTGTGACCGACGATGCGCTCGGCGGCTGCGTACTCCTCCGGGGAGATGAGCAGACGCGCGGCATACTCCCATGCGCGACGTTCCGCAAAGGTCGTTGAGCACCCATCATTGTGGACGTGGTGAGCGAACTCGTGACCGAGGCCCGGCACCAGTTGGCGCAGGTTGAGGTTCCAGTTCAGTTCGATCCGCCGATGACGGCGCAGGTACTGCCCATGCCGCCGGGGTCCAAGGTCGACATACTCGACCGTTAGGCCGTGATCGGCGCAGAGGTCAAGCAGCCCTGCAAACCGCTGCTCGTTCACTGCTGAGTCATGCCCGCCCGGCGTCCCCGTTCTCCGGCGTCCACCGAGACCGGGTGCCGCGGCGCTGACGCGTCTCAGATCGAACAGGCCACCTCCGACAGAACGTGCGCCGAGCATGGTCACGGAAACTCCTGTGCTTCCTGCTCCTCCTCGATCGTGACGGCTGAGTCGTGGGCAGCAACCTCTTCGCGAGGAGTTGTGTCCAGTGAGATGGCCTCCTCCGCGCGGCGGGTGAGGTCGGAGAGGGAGAGGCCGAGGGCTGCGGCGATCCGCCAGATGTCGCCGGCGGGAGCCGCTGCGACGACATCGCCCCTCTCGATGCGACCGATCGTCGTCTCGGACAGATCGACCTTGGCGCCAAGTTCTGCGCGCGTCAGCTTCCGGCGTTTGCGCCATGAGGCGATCTCCACGCCGAGGGCGACGAGGAAGTCGCGCGAGTCCTGTTCGGTCATGGCATGAAACGGTACTACTTCGGAACGAAACGCGCCATATCTGGCATGGCAAATACTTGACCATGCCAAATCTGACACGTAACGTTCCGGTCATGACAAGCCAGATCGACGCCGAGTCCGTGGCGATCGGCCGAGCCGTCCGGGGTGCCTTGGCTGAGGCCGGGATGTCCCTGGCCGAAGCCGCCGACCGCGGCGGCTTCGCCACGCGCACGTTCTCTCGCCGAGTGAACGGCGAACTCCCCTTCACCTTCCCTGAACTGGTGAAGATCGCCGAACTCTGTGACACGAAGGTCAGCGACCTTGCGCTCGCTGCCGAGCGGATCGCAGCCAAGGTGGCAGCCTGATGGCGGCTACAGAGACGACCGCCGAGGTTGCTTCCTGGTTGCGGTGTGGCCGTGCGAAGGTCTACGCCCTCGCCAAAGAGCACGGCATCGGGATCAACCTCGGCGGCCGGGCCGGCTACCGCTTCACCCCAGCCGACAAGCAGCGGCTCCTCGACCTCATGCGCCCCGCCCCGACACCGACGATGGCACGGCGACCGAGACGGCGGCGCCGATGAACGCGCCACCGGGCCACCCGCCCACCACCACGGCCCACCGCGGGGCATCGAACCGCGTGATCCAGCGAGTAGTCGCTGACCGAGCCTTCGCTCTCGCCCGCCGCGCCGGCATCGTCCTGACCGGCCGCGACGTCCGCGAACTCGCGAAGTCGTTCATCGAGGCCGCCGACCTGCCCGACGACGAGCGCGAGCGGGACCTACTCATCCTCGAGCGGCTGATGCGGCAGGCGCCCGGTGGGCGGAAGTCGATCGTGAAGCGGTGGCAGATCGGCGAAGCCGGCGGACCCTGGCCGGTGACGTCGTCGTGAGTACTGGTCCGCGGCACTCCCGCAAGGAGATCCGCGACTTCGCCGCCTGGTTGCGGAAACAGGGCTGGGTGTACGAGTCGACTGACGCGAAGGGTCACACGATCTGGTCGCACCCGAAGTCTTCGACCATGTACAAGCTGTCGGAGACCCCGAGGACGTTCAACGTCCAGCGTGCGCGACACGAGGTACTGCGCATGATGGGCCAGAAGATCGAGGGGAAGCGGCGCCCAAAGGCGGCCGTTGTCCGGCGGCCGGCCCGTCCAGTGGCGTTGAAGAAGGTGACCAGCCAGCCGCCGCGGATCACACCCGCCGAGGCGCGTGCGATCGAGCACGCTGACGCGACCCGCCGGTTCTACGAGGGTCTGATGTGGAGGTCGGCGTGACGACCCTCGCGACCGGTGGTCTCGATGACCCCGACCTTCTGGACCTCCTCGCTGATGACCGGACCCCGCTCGGGCGGGTTGCGATGGACGACTTCCGTGCCGCGTGCCGCACGGATGCTGACGGGCATGAGGGCTGGGTTCATCCCTCTCGCGTATCAGCGTTGCTGCATCAGCGGTTCGGGGAGATCAACCCGCGGTCGTTCTCGTCCCGGTGGGCGCCCGCTTGTGGCCCGGACGGGTTCCTTGACAAGACCGACGTCCTGGTCCCCATCCACGGAACCCACTCCCGCGGCAACGCCAACAAGTCGATCCACCTGCGCCGCTGGCGCGGCTGGACACCACGCTCCACCTCGTAGAGACGGGCAGCCCACAGGCGTTGGACCCAGCACGGCGAACGGCCGGCCACCACCCGCAGATCCGGGTGTTGGCCGGCCGTGTCGCATTCCACCCACCACCGAAGGAAGGCAGATGACCGATACGAACACCGCGGACGGCGACGAGGTCTACGTGCGCCCGTTCAGCGATTGGCTGCGTGAGCAGGCTGGCGGCAAGTCTCACGATGAGCTGAGCGACGCCGTGTACGACCTGGTCCAGCGGGTCAAGGACACGGGTAAGAAGGGCTCGATCGTGTACACGATCAACATCGGGCCGATGAAGGGCGACAAGGACGTCCTCATGGTCGACGATCAGATCAAGCTCAAGCTCCCCGAGCACGACCGCAAGGCGTCCCTGTTCTACACCGACAAGGTCGGCAACCTGACCCGCACCGACCCCAACCAGTTGGTCTTCGAGTCGCTGCGGGAGGTCGAGGGCGGGCAGGTCGTCGATGTCACGACCGGCGAGCTCCGCGAGGTCACCTGATGGGCTGGGCAGTCGGCCACGACGCCGACCACGACCGCCACCGTGGCTACAGCGTCCCGGCCTACTGCGACGCCACCGGCTGCGAGACCGAGATCGACCGCGGTCTCGGCTACGTATGCGGGTGCGTCGACATCCACATCGACGTCGACCAGCTCGACATCAACATCTTCGTCTGCAGCGAGCACACGTGCGCCGACGTCGACGAGGACAACCTTCCGTCCGAGCACCCGGCGTGGGTCCAGCACGTGCTGACCAACGACTCCTGGGAGCGGTGGCGGATCGAGAACCCCGAGAAGGTCGCGCAGTTCCGCGCGACCTTGGACTTCAAGGAGAACACGTGACCACCGATACCCAGCCCATCATTGACGCCGCGACCCGCGCTGCCGGCCCGCAGAACCTCGACGACGACGGTCGCTTCCACACCCTCGTCGCGCCGGACGGCTCGTTCAAGCTCGTCGACCTCGAGAAGGTCCGCGACGCGACCGAGTTCGCCCACAAGCCGCGCCGCAAGGAAGGCACCTACCGCGTCCACGATGCGCAGTCGTTCGTCGAGTACCTCGCCAAGCACCACGACGCCGACACCGAGGTCTGGGCTGACGCCGTCGCCGCGAAGATCACCGGTGTCCTCGACGCCCACGAGCAGACCGACGGCAGCATCCCCGGCGCCCGGCACGAGCAGCACCGCGTCGAGTACGCCGTGCTCTTCACCGAGGCGTGGAAGGCCTGGGCCAAGTACGACGACCAGCTCATCGACCAGGAGTCCCTCGCCGAACTGTTCGAGTCCCGGTCGATCGACATCGTCACCCCGTCGGCGGCCGACATGCTCGAGTTGGCGCAGTCGTTCCACGCGACGACCTCGTCCTCGTTCGAGTCGTCGAAGCGGCTGTCCGACGGCCAGTCCCAGTTCGAGCACCGGCAGAACATCGACGCGACCGCGGGGAAGAAGGGACAGCTCACGATCCCCGCGTCGTTCGAGATCGGCCTCAAGCCGTTCGAGGGCGCCGACGCGTTCAAGGTCACTGCCCGGTTCCGGTACCGCATCACCAACGGCGTGCTGCGGATTGGCTACAAGCTCGACCGGCCCGAGGACGTGCTCCGGCAGGCGTTCCTCTCCGTCGTGGAGAACGTCGAGGAGGGGATCGCCGCGAAGGAGATCACCCTGAACTCGCCGATCTTCCGCGGCTCCCGCTGACTCAACACCCCATCACCGAGCGAAGGCCGGTCACCCCGCACACCGCGGCGTGACCGGCCTTCGTGCTTCCCCACCATCTCCGAAGGGACCACCCACCATGAGCACTGTCCAGATCAACCCCATCCGCCTCGCCGAGGTGACCGTCCTCGACAAGGGCGGACACTCGCCCGGCTACCGGATGTGCCTCCTCGAGGCCGTCGCCTACGTCACCGGCAGCAAGTGGACCGACCAGCCGGAGTGCGCCTCCCCGATCCTTGGCACCTTCGGCCGCTCGCTCAATGACGTCCTGCCCGACGACAAGCGGCAGCTTCTCCTCCCGCTGATCCCCGCGATCGCCGGAACCGCCGGCGACGGACACGACCAGGCCCGTGGGCTGATGGCGGCTGACTGGATCGCGCGGACCTACATCCCGACCTGGCTCCGTCTCGCTGGCCTGACCGCTGAGGCCACGGCGCTGGAGTCGGCGCCCGAGGTCACGTCGTGGGACGAGCTGGTCGCGGTCACGCCTTACTTGGTGGCTGGTCGGAAGTCGGCGGCCGCCGCTCGGGACGCCGCTTGGGCCGCCGCTCGGGCCGCCGCTGGGACCGCCGCTTGGGCCGCCGCTGGGGACGCCGCTTGGGCCGCCGCTGGGGCCGCCGCTGGGGACGCCGCTTGGTACGCCGCTCGGGACGCCGCTGGGACCGCCGCTTGGGCCGCCGCTGGGACCGCCGCTCGGGACGCCGCTGGGGACGCCGCTTGGGACGCCGCTTGGGACGCCGCTGGGACCGCCGCTGGGACCGCCGCTTGGGCCGCCGCTGGGACCGCCGCTTGGGCCGCCGCTGGGACCGCCGCCTGGGCCGCCGCTCGGGACGCCTTGCAGCCAACTGACGACCAACCCCAAGAC
>JASLDK010000191.1 GCA_030145945.1 Nocardioides sp. | reverse complement strand
GCCTCGACCCAGCCGTCGAGGAGGTCGCGACGGCACTGGGGAAGAGTCCCTGGCAGGTGTTCCTCCGCGTGACCCTGCCGGCGATCAGCCCCGCCGTCCTCGGCGGTGCACTGTTGGTCGGCCTCCACCTGCTCGCGGAGTACGGCGCCCTGCAGCTGCTGAACTATCCGACCCTGACGACCGCGATCCTGCAGCAGTACGCCACCGTCTTCAACGGTCCCGCCGCCACCCTGCTCGCCCTCGTCCTCGTGGCGTTCTGTCTGCTCCTGCTGGGGATCGAGGCACTCCTGCGCGGGCGGCGCCCCCGTGCTCGCGTCGGCGCCGGGGCCAGTCGGCAGGCGGCGCGGGTCGCTCTCGGTCGGCGTCGTCCGCTGGTCCTGGCCGCCCTGGCCGGACTGGCAGTGTGGGCGCTCGGCGTACCGCTGGCGAGCATTGCGCGCTGGCTGGCCCGCGGCACCTCGAGTGGGTTGGAGTCCGGACCGCTGGTCAACGCCCTGGGCAACACGCTGCTGTTTGCCGTCCTCGGCGGACTCCTCACCACCCTCGCCGCTGTGCCGGTGGTCTGGCTCGCCGTTCGTCACCGTGGACTGCTCACCACGGCGATCGAGCGCAGTGTCTACACCGGCAGCGCCATGCCAGGCATCGTGATCGCGCTCGCCCTCGTCACCGTCTCCATCCGGGTCGTGCCCGGCGTCTACCAGACGGTCCTGCTCCTGCTGGTCGGCTACCTCATCCTGTTCCTGCCGCGCGCCGTCGTCAGCGTCCGCGGCACCTTCGAGCTCGTTCCGCCCGGTCTCGAGGAGGTGGCGCGCAGCCTGGGTTGCAGTGGTCCGGAGGTCGCTCGACGCGTCACGCTGCCGCTCATCCTTCCCGGCCTTGCGTCCGGCGCCGCACTCGTTGCACTCGCCGTCTCCACCGAGCTCACCGCCACCCTGCTGCTCGCGCCGCTCGGCACCGACACCCTGGCCACGAAATTCTGGTCCGGCGCCTCCTCGATCGAGTACGGCGCCGCCGCGCCCTACGCACTCGCACTGATCGTGCTGTCCATCCCCTCGACCTGGCTGCTGGCCAGGGTCGCCGTCAGGAGCCGCTGATGATCGCCCTCGAGATCCGCGACCTGACGGCCGGGTACGACGCCACCTCGGTGCTGCAGGGGATCGACCTGACCGTCCGGACCGGGGTGACCGCCATCCTCGGGTCGTCCGGCTGCGGGAAGACCACCCTGCTGCGAGCAGTGGCGGGCTTCGTCCAACCGACGGGGGGCAGCATCTCGGTGGCAGGTGTGCAGGTCGTCGACGGACGGCGAAGCGTCCCGGCCCGGCACCGAGGGATCGGCTACGTCCCGCAGGAGGGCGCGCTCTTCCCGCACCTGAGCGTCGCCCGCAACGTTGCCTTCGGGCTGCCCCGCGCTCAGCGACGATCCGCTGCGGTCGTGGTCGCGGAGGCGCTGGCCATGGTGGAGCTCGACCCGGTCCTCGTCGACCGGTTCCCCCACGAGTTGTCCGGCGGACAGCAGCAACGGGTCGCCCTGGCCCGCGCCCTCGCTCCCCGACCGGCGCTGGTGCTGCTCGACGAACCGTTCTCCTCGCTCGACGCGTCCCTGCGCGAGGAGACCGGTCGAGCTGTCGTCCGGGCGCTGCGCGCCGCCGACGCTGCCGCCGTCCTGGTCACCCACGACCAGGGGGAGGCCCTCTCGCTGGCCGACCAGGTCGCCGTGATGGTTGCCGGCCAGTTCCTCCAGGTCGACGCACCCGCCGCCGTCTACCTGCAGCCCGCCGACCCGCGCGTCGCTGCCTTCCTCGGGCACGCCACCCTGCTCCCCGGCACCGCCGACGGACGCGGGGGCGCCAGCTGCGCACTCGGCAGCGTCCCGGTCCGGGGTACGGCAGGTGCTGCTGGCGTCGTACCGGCCGGTGGGGTGGAGCTCGCCGTCCGCTCGGAGCAGTTGCAGATCCGCCTCGGTGGGAGCGTCACCGATGGAACACTCGGCGAGGTGCTCGACGTCAGCTTCTTCGGCCACGACGCCACGGTCCGGATCCGTCTCGTCACGGGCGAGGAGGTCTCCGCCCGTACGCCGGCCGACTCCGTGCCGCTTCCCGGTGACCGGATCCAGGTGTCCGTCGTCGGTGACGTGGTCGCCTTCCCGGCCTGACGCGCCGGCGCCCTGGCAATGCGCGAGGGGCCCGGTCCTGGTGGACCGGGCCCCTCGTCTTGTTGCCGTGGCAGATGCAGGATTCGAACCTACGTAGGCAATGCCGGCTGATTTACAGTCAGCTCCCTTTGGCCGCTCGGGCAATCTGCCGGGCTTGTCACCCACCCGCTCCGTGCCTAACGGAACGTTCCGAATTGGAAGGTCGGCGACGTCGCGAAACAATAGCGCAGCAGTGCCGCGAGGCAGAAAACCCGAGCGGCCTCACCTGATCCCAACGACGCAGCAAGGTGGAAACCCCATGGCCGACTCCTCGTTCGACATCGTCTCGAAGCTCGACCGCCAGGAGGTCGACAACGCCCTGGGCCAGACGGCTCGCGAGATCTCGACCCGGTTCGACTTCAAGGGAACCGGCGCCACCATCGAGTGGAGGGGCGAGACGGTGATCGAGATCAGTGCCTCCGCCGACGACCGCGCGAGCGCCGTGCTGAGCGTCTTCCAGGACAAGCTGATCAAGCGCAACCAGTCATTGAAGATCCTCGACGCCTCCGAGCCGCGACAGTCCGGCCAGGCCTCCAAGATCACCATCAACCTCAAGGAGGGCATCACCTCCGAGGACGCCAAGAAGATCTCCAAGCTGATCCGCGACCAGGGCCCGAAGGGCGTCAAGGCACAGATCCAGGGCGACGAACTGCGGATCTCTTCCAAGAAGCGCGATGACCTCCAGGCCGTTCAGGCGTTGGTCAAGGCACAGGACTACGAGTTCGCGGTGCAGTTCACCAACTACCGCTGACCCACGCCTGGGGCACGCGAATCTTTACCATCGAATGTCGACAAAGGCATCCGAAACGACCGAACCCGGGCCTATAGTCCCAATAAATGTGGCCGCAAGGGGATTGCGCCACCACTGGGGAACTGCTACCGGAGGTTCCGGTAGCTGAGGTTGTGACGTGTCGGAGCGGCCCTCATGCTGCTCTCGGGCCGACGTGTCGGTGGGGGAATTCGTCATGCCCAGAAGTCACGTATCGCGCGCGCGGCGACACCAGCTGCGGCGAGGTCTGATCCTCGCAACAGCCTTGGCCTGCATCTCGGTCGCAGCACCCGCGACCGCAGCCACCGCGCCGGCCTTCGCACCGAAGCTGGCACCGGCAGCCATCCCGTCTCCCGGCGGGATCGAGATCGACGGCAACACGACGAACGATGGCGCACCGGACTGGAACGACTTCCCCACCGCGGTCATCCACGACGGCGCGGGGGACTCCACCGGCTACTCGAACGGCGCCAGCGACGACAACCACCCCTCGACGTGGGGTCAGGGCAGCGTCGGACCCGGCAAGACGGACATCATCGACGCGTGGAGCCACACCGAGGTGATCGGCGGAGCCGTCTACACCAACTTCGCCTTCCTCCGTGACAAGACCACCGGATCGGTCAACTTCGACGTCGAGTTCAACCAGCTGAAGAATGCGACCGCAAACCCGGCCCGACCGGCCCGGAGCGCCGGCGACCTGATGCTCGACATCCAGCAGAACGGCAACAGCTCCTTCCTGATCAGCCACGCCTACAAGTGGATGCTTCAGAGCGGCTGGGCCGGCGCAGGGTGCTTGGGAGGCTCGTTCTCCGTCAGCGGCTACAACCCCGCGGCCGGCTGGTGTGAGATCCCGGTGCCGGCAACTGCCTTCACCGGCGCCACCAACACCGACGGCGACTTCGGCGAAGGTGCCCTGAACATTTCTTCGCTCTTCCCCACCGGCACCTGCTCACACGCCTTCGGAGCGCTCAACGTGCGCTCACGTGCGTCTGACAGCCCCACGGCCGCGCTCAAGGACTATGTCTCCGCCGATGTCTCCGTGCCGTCGACCTGCGGCACCGTGATCATCGAGAAGCGCGACCAGGACAACAATCTGGTCGGCGGTGCCACCTTCACGATCACTCCCGACCCCACACCCACGCCGGGCCCCCAGACGGGCGTCCTGACCGTCGTGGACAACGGAGCGAACGACGATGACCCCACCCCCGGTGTCGTCGAGGTCGGCCCGGTCGAGCCCGGCACCTACACGGTCACTGAGACGGTGGCTCCGCCCGGGATGTGGCTGCCGCCCAACAGCGTGAACCACCGGTGGTTCACCAAGTCCGTCGGCGACTCCGAGACCGTCGTCTTCGCCTTCTCGG
>JASLDK010000049.1 GCA_030145945.1 Nocardioides sp. | reverse complement strand
GCGCGGGCTTCCTTCTCGGAGTCAAGGCGTTCACCGCGGCGGTCATGGGCGGTATCGGGAATCTCCGTGGTGCCCTCCTCGGAGGCATCGTGCTCGGGGTCATGGAGGCGTGGGGCTCGGCCGTCTTCGGTGACAAGTGGCGCGACGTCGTCGCCTTCGTGCTCCTCGTGCTCATCCTCCTGGTGCGACCGTCCGGCCTGCTCGGCGAGGCGCTCGGAAAGGCGCGTGCCTGATGACCGCACTGCGCAACGGCCTGCGTGCCATCGGCGAGCGGTGGGACGGAGTCATTGACCGCTTCAACGCCCTGCCGAAGATGGCGAAGGTCCTCCTGATCACCCTGTTCGCCCTCTTCTTCTATGCGCTGCCGCTGCTGCGTCCGCCGGTCATCACGACCACGGAGATCGACTTCGGTGGTGTGATGTTCCAGGTGGCCGCCTTCGCGCTCGTCGCGCTCGGCCTCAACATCGTCATCGGCTACGCCGGCCTGCTCGACCTCGGCTATGTCGGCTTCTACGCGACCGGTGCCTATACGACCGGCGTGCTGACGTCCCAGCACGGCAACTGGCCGTTCTTCCTCGTGCTGCCGGTGGCGGTCGTCGTCACGATGATCACCGGTGTGATCCTGGGCGCGCCGACGCTGCGCGTGCGCGGCGACTACCTCGCCATCGTGACCCTCGGCTTCGGAGAGATCATCCGGATCTGTGTCAAGAACATCGAGTGGCTGGGTGCGTCGGCAGGCATCAAGGACATCCCGCACCCGAACACGATCGGGCCAGCGGCCAAGCCGCCGTTCGACGAAGGCGGGCTGTTCACCATCCCGCGCGTGATGTGGGACGGATTGTCCCCGTCGCTCGACTTCGACCACGGAACCCGGTTCCTGGTCTTCGGCGCGACCAACGCGGTGCCCTACTACTGGCTGATCCTGACCGCCCTGGTGCTCGTGATCATCGGCGACCGCCTGGTGAAGGCCAGTCGCGTCGGGCGGGCGTGGGAGGCGACTCGCGAGGACGAAGACGCGGCCGAGCTGATGGGCGTGCCGACCTTCAAGTACAAGTTGATGGCCTTCGCCCTCGGCGCTGCCATCGGCGGACTGTCGGGAGCGTTCTACGCCAGTGGACAAGGTGGCTACATCAGCCCTGACAGCTTCCCGTTGCTGCTCTCGATGTTGTTCGTCGCCGCCGTCATCGTGGGTGGCTCCGGCAACCGGTGGGGCGCGGTCGTCGGAGGTGCACTCGTGGCCTACCTGCCAGAGCGCTTCCGTGAGTTCGCGGACTTCCGCCTGCTCGTGTTCGGCCTGGCCCTGACGGTTCTGGCGGTGTGGCGTCCGGAAGGCTTGCTGCCGCCGAGACGTACCAGACGCGCCAAGGCGGCGGAAGCCGAGATCGAGGCACTTGAAGAGGGCGAACTGGAGGAGGACGCCAATGTCTGATCAGACGATCGAGCAGACGACGGCGGCATCGGGGCAGGGCAGGGCACTGCTCGAGGTCGACCACGTGACGTTGCGGTTCGGCGGTCTCACCGCTCTCGACGACGTCAGCTTCGAGATCCGCGAGGGGGAGATCCTCGGCCTGATCGGACCCAACGGAGCCGGCAAGACCACGTGCTTCAACGTGATGACGGGCGTCTATCGCCCGACGTCGGGGGTGGTGCGCTTCGACGGCACCGCCTTGACGAAGATGAAGAAGCACAAGATCACCAGGCTCGGCCTGGCCCGGACCTTCCAGAACATCCGGCTGTTCAAGTCGATGACGGTGCTCGAGAACGTCATGGTCGGCACCGACGCCCACAGCAAGGTCGGCTTCTTCGACGCGCTGCTGCGCACACCGCGTCACCGCCGTACCGAGGCCGCTTCGCTGGAGCGGGCCAAGGAACTGCTCAAGCTCGTGGGTATCAACGCTCGACATGACGAGCTTGCCGCGAACCTGTCGTACGGCGACCAGCGCCGGCTCGAGATCGCGCGCGCGATGGCGACCGGACCCAAGTTGCTGTGCCTCGACGAGCCGGCGGCGGGCTTCAACCCCGCCGAGAAGGTCAAGCTCATGGAGCTGATCCGCAAGGTGCGCGATGCCGGCTACACGGTCCTGTTGATCGAGCACGACATGCGCCTCGTCATGGGTGTCACCGACCGGATCGTCGTGCTCGAGTTCGGCCGCAAGATCGCGGAGGGCGTGCCTGCCGAGATCCGCGACAACCCGGCGGTGATCGCCGCCTACCTGGGAGTGGATGAAGATGCTTCTTGAGGTCGAGGACCTTCAGGTCAACTACGGTCACATCGAGGCCATCCGAGGGGTGAGCTTCTCCGTGCCTGAGGGCACGGTGACCTCGCTGGTCGGTGCCAACGGCGCCGGGAAGACGACCACGCTGAAGACGGTCTCCGGCCTGCGCAAGGTGCGTGGTGGTGCGATCCGGTTCCAGGGACAGGACATCACTCAGCTCCCGCCGTACGAGCGGGTGAAGCTGGGGATCAGTCAATCACCCGAGGGGCGCGGTTGCTTCCCGGGTATGACGGTGAGCGAGAACCTCGACATGGGCGCATTCTTGCGCAAGGACCGCAAGACCGCGGCCTACCGGGAGGACCTGGACCGGGTGTTCACGCTGTTCCCGCGGCTGAAGGAGCGCGAGAAGCAGGCGGCCGGGAGCATGTCCGGCGGTGAGCAGCAGATGCTGGCCATCGGACGTGCGCTGATGTCGCGACCGAAGCTGCTGCTCCTCGACGAGCCGTCGATGGGTCTGGCGCCCAAGTTGATCCAGCAGATCTTCACGATCATCACGGAGATCAACGAGCAGGGCACGACCGTCCTGCTGGTCGAGCAGAACGCCGCCCAGGCGCTCAAGCGCTCACACGACGCCCACATCCTCGAGACCGGCGAGATCGTCCGGTCCGGGAAGGGGCAGGACCTGGCCGTGGATCCGGCGGTCAAGGCCGCCTACCTCGGTGGGGACGTCTGAGGACGACAGCACACAGCAGTACGACGAAGGGGGCTCCGGCGCGATGCCGGAGCCCCCTTCGACGTACGGATGAAACTCAGAGGACCTTCGACAGGAAGGACTGGGTCCGCTCGTGCTGGGGGCTGGCGAGCACCTCGCTCGGGTCGCCCTCCTCGACGACGACGCCGCCGTCCATGAAGACCAGCTTGTCGCCGACCTCGCGAGCAAACCCCATCTCGTGGGTGACGACCATCATCGTCATGCCCTCCTGTGCGAGGTCCTTCATCACGCTGAGGACATCACCGACGAGCTCGGGGTCGAGCGCACTCGTCGGCTCGTCGAAGAGCATCATGTCGGGGTTCATCGACAGCGCCCGGGCGATGGCCACGCGCTGCTGCTGCCCACCGGAGAGGTGCGCGGGATAGGCGGACTCCTTCTCCGACAGGCCGACCTTGGCGAGGTTGGCGCGGGCGATCTCGACCGCCTCGTCCCTGCCCCGTTTGCGAACGTTCTGCTGTGCGAGGGTGAGGTTCTTGAGGACGGACAGGTGCGGGAACAGGTTGAACTGCTGGAACACCATGCCGATGCGCGAGCGCACATCGTCGAGGTCGACCTTGCGGTCGCAGATGTCGATGCCCTCGATCAGGATCTCGCCCGCGGACGGCTCCTCGAGCCGGTTGACGCAGCGCAACAGCGTCGACTTGCCGGACCCGGACGGCCCGATCACGCAGACCACCTGACCGGCGTCGACGTGGAAGTCGATGCCCTTGAGGACCTCGTGCTTGCCGTAGTGCTTGTGCAGTCCTCGGACCTCGATGGCCGGGATGCTGCCGGGCTCGGGTTGCTTCGTCACGCTCGCGGTCATCGGACGGCCTTCCTCTGGCGACGCTCGAGCCAGGCAACGAGCTGGGTGAGCGGCAGGGTGATGGCGAGGTAGAGCAGAGCCGCCTGGATGAGGCTCGTGGCTGTGCCAGCCGACGGCCCGCTGGACAGGAAGTCCTTGGCGACCGACGTCAGCTCGCGCTCGTTGGCGGCAGCACCCAGCAGGAAGAGCAGGGCGGTGTCCTTGATCAGCAGCACGAACTCGTTGGTCAACGGCGGGATCACGATCCGGAAGGCCTGCGGGAGCACGACCTTGAGCGTGGTCGCGCCCGGCCGCATCCCGAGCGAGCGTGCTGCCTCGGTCTGACCCTTCGGGACCGCCTGGATGCCGGCGCGCAAGGTCTCTGCCATGTAGGCGCCCGCGACCATGATCAGACCGATCAGGCCGGCGCCGACGGTGCCCCCCGGCGGCGTCCACCCGAAGGCGATCGGGATGCCGAACGACATGAACATCATGACGACCAGGGCCGGCAGTCCACGGAAGAACTCGATGTAGACCGTGGCCAGCCAACGGTAGGGAGCCACGGGGGAGAGCCGCATCAGCGCCAGGATGAGCCCGAGCGTCAGGCCGCCGACGAACGCGATCGCGGTGTACTTGACCGTGTTGATCAGACCGGTGGTGATCAAGTCGCCCCAGTTGCCGTCGGAGAGACTGACTCCGTCGGGGTTCCAGAAGTTCTGCCTGATCACCGGCCAGTCGGCCACGAACGCGAGCGCGACGACGATGCCGGCGAGGACGACGTACAACCCGATCTGGACCAGGAGCGCGCGTTGCCTGCGGGTCACCTTGTGACTCCCTTGACTCGTCAGTGCAGTGGGGTCAGTTGGTGGTGAAGTACTTGTTGTAGATCGTGTCGTAGGTGCCGTCGGAGTGCATCTTCTGCAGCGCACCGTTGACGTCGTCCACCAACTTGGTGTTGGACTTCTTCATGGCCAGGCCGTACTGCTCGTCGGTCTTGTAGGTCTCGACGACCTGGTAACCACCCGACTTGACGTGGTCGAGGTTGACCGGAAGGTCCTGCAGCAGCGCCTGGACCTGTCCGGCCTTGATGGCCTGGAACATCTCGGCGTCGCTGGGGAAGGTGATCACCTTGGCGCCCTTGGCATTCTCCTCGGTGTAGGCCTTGCCGGTGGTGCCCTCCTGGACACCGACCTTGACGCCCTTGAGGTCCGCGATCGAGGCGATCGGGCTGCCGTCGGGAACCAGCAGCGACTGCTCGGAGTCGTAGTAGCCGTCGGAGAAGGCGAGGTTCTTCTTGCGCTCGTCGTTGATGGTCATCGCGGAGGCGACCAGGTCGCACTGCTTCGCGTTGAGGGACTGGCCACTCTGCAGACCCTCGAAGGAGGAGTCCTTGATCTTCAGCGTGAGCTTGAGGCGCTTGGCCACCTCGTTGACGATGTCGACGTCGAAGCCCTTGAAGCCCAGCTTGGTGCCCTTGTCGAAGTCCTCGAACGGCGGGTAGGGCACGTCGGAGCACACCGTGAGGGTGTCCTTCTTGATGAGTTCGGCCCCACTGGCCGTCTTGCCGCCGTCGTCGCCGCAGGCGGCGAGGGAGAAGGTGGAGACGGCGGTGAGGGCAACGGCTGCGATGCGCATCTTCTGCATGCCCGCACTCTAGGCCCTCCGCCACGCGGTGTGCGACGAGCCTCACACGAGAGACTGTCTCGGATCTGAGAAGTCACGCCGACTCTCCCGGAGAAGCGAGGATCCCCCTGACGGGATGCGCGAGGTGGGCGTACTGTTGGCCAGTCGTCTCGGGAGGAGGGCATGCACAGGAGGGATGGGAAGTTGAGCCGTTATTCGCTGACCACGCGGGTCGCCACCCGCGAGGATGCTCCCCGTCTCGTCGACCTCTGGAGCGACGCCGTACGCCGGGCCGACCCGTCCGAGCAGATCGCCGACCTCGAGCTGATCATCAAGGCAGCTGTTGCCTCTCCCGAGCAGCGCCTCATCGTCGTCGAGTACGACGGACAGGTGGCCGGCGCCGTCTTCCTGCGTATCGCGACGCTCTCGCCGCTCAATCTCGAGCCTTGCATCCAGTCGATCCACCCCCGCGTGTTCGACCAGTTCCGCCGCCACGGCGTGGGTCACGCCCTGATCGAGGCCGCGACGGCGTTCGCCGAGGAGGCGGGCATCCTGCACGTGGTCACGGCCGTTCCGCACGCCTCGCGGGAATCGAACCGATTCATGGCGCGTCTCGGCCTCGCGCCGGTCGTGATGTACCGCATCGCGCCGACCACGTTGCTCCGCAGCCGCTTGTCGCCTCAGCGTGCGATGGCGACGCCGGACGGACGCAACCGGGTGCTTGCTGCCCGCCGCTCGATGCGACGGACCCGGAGCGAACGGGTCGCGCTGCCCGAGTAGGCGTTCAGGCCTTCGGGGACGGGTCGCGCTCCAACAGCGCGCAAGTGATCCGCGAGGTGCACACCCGGCGGCCGTCCTCGTCACTGATCACGATCTCGAAGCTCGCCATCGAGCGTCCCTTGTGGAGCGCGGTGGCGACGCCGGTGACGAGGCCCTTGGTGGCCGAGCGGTGGTGGGTGGCGTTGATGTCGATGCCGACCGCGAACCGGTCCGAGCCGGCGTGGATGGCCGATGCCACCGATCCGAGCGTCTCGGCGAGCACCACCGAGGCGCCGCCGTGGAGGAGTCCGTAGGGCTGGGTGTTGCCCTCGACCGGCATGGTGCCGACAACGCGCTCGGTGCTCACCTCAGTGAGCTCGATGCCCATCCGCTCGTTGAGCGCACCCATGTTGGCACGCATGAACTCGGTGATCTCCTCGATGCTCGTCATGGGCCGACCCTAGCGCCGGTGACGGGTGGAATGGATCGTCGGTGGCCCTCGGTAGAGTCGCCGGGTGCCCGCGTCCTCGACTGAATCCGTTCGTCCGCGTCTGCTGCTCCTCGACGGCCACTCGCTGGCCTACCGCGCCTTCTTCGCGCTCCCCGTGGAGAACTTCACGACCGCCACCGGGCAGAACACCAATGCGGTCTACGGGTTCACCTCGATGCTCGTCAACGTGCTGCGAGACGAGCAGCCGACGCACGTCGCCGTCGCCTTCGACGTCTCCCGGCAGACCTTCCGGTCGGAGGAGTACGCCGACTACAAGGCCAAGCGCAACAAGACGCCCGGCGAGTTCAGCAGCCAGCTGCCGTTGATCGAGAAGATGTTGACCAGCTTCGCCATCCCGTTCCTCAAGGTGCCGGGCTTCGAGGCGGACGACATCATCGCCACGCTCGTCACCCAGGCGCTGGCCGGCAACGAGGCGGGCAGCCACGACCTCGACGTTCTCATCCTGACCGGCGACCGCGACTCGATCCAGCTGGTGACCGAACGCTCGACGGTTCTCTACCCGATGCGCGGCGTGTCCGACCTGGCCCGCCTCACCCCGGCCTACGTCGAGGAGAAGTACGGCGTCCCGCCGCACCGCTATCCCGAGCTGGCCGCGATCGTGGGGGAGCAGTCCGACAACCTGCCCGGCGTGCCCGGCGTGGGTGCCGGATTCGCGGCGAAGTGGATCAACACCTACGACGGCCTCGACAACGTGATCGCCCAGGCCGACAAGATCACCGGCAAGAAGGGCGAGGCGTTCCGCGAACACCTCGGCGACGTGATCCGCAACCGTCGCCTCAACGCGCTGGTCCGCGACCTCGACCTCGGCGTCGGCATCGACGATCTCCTGCTCGGCGAGTGGGACCGGAGCTCAGCCCTGGCGCTTCTCGACGAGCTCGAGTTCCGTGGCGAGTTGCGCACCCGGATCCTCGACGTGGTCGCACCCCATGAGGACGCCCCGGTCGAGCCCGGGGTCGAGCTCGATGCGGTGACGCTCGCGCCTGATGCGGTTGCTGCGTGGCTGGACGAGGTCGGCGACGCGCAGGTCGGGCTCTCCGTCCGCGGATCCTGGGGGAGCGGCACCGGGCGTGTCCACGGACTTGCCCTCGCGCTCGCCGACGGTCGCGCCGCCTACATCGACGTCGAGGCGATGTCGGCGGGTGACGACCGGGCGATCGCCGGCTGGCTCGCCGACGCCGACCGGCCCAAGGTGCTGCACGACGCCAAGGGCCCGCTGCTGGCCCTCGCCGCCCAGGGGTGGTCACTCAGCGGCATCGCGGACGACACCGCGCTGGCGGCGTACCTCGTCGCTCCGGACCAGCGCTCCTACGACCTCGGCGACCTCGCCTTGCGCTACCTGCATCGCGAGCTGACGGCCGCCGACGATGCCGGTCAGGGCGAGTTGCTCTTCGACGCCGACCTCGGCGACGGGGGTCTCGCGAAGGCGTCCATGGTCCAGGCCCGCGCCACCCTCGACCTGGCCGCCGAGCTCGCCGACGAAGTGGAGAAGGCCGGTGGCCATCGCCTCCTCGCGGACGTCGAGATGCCGCTGGTCGGCGTGCTGGCCGGCATGGAGCAGACCGGCATCGCCATCGATGTCGACCACCTCGAAGGTCTCGAGTCGCACTTCGGAGAGGAGGTGCGCAACGAGGCGCAGAAGGCCTATGACGTGATCGGCCAGGAGATCAATCTCGGCTCGCCCAAGCAGCTCCAGGTGGTGCTCTTCGACGAGCTCAACATGCCGAAGACCAAGCGGACCAAGACCGGCTACACGACCGACGCCGACGCGCTTCAGGGCCTGTTCAAGCAGACCGAGCATCCCTTCCTGCTCCACCTGCTGCGCCACCGCGAGGTGATCCGGCTCCGGCAGACCATCGAGGGTCTGCTCAAGACGGTGCAACCGGACGGTCGCATCCACACGACCTTCCACCAGACCATCGCGGCGACCGGACGCCTGTCGAGCACGGAGCCCAACCTGCAGAACATCCCCGTCCGCACCGAAGAAGGACGCCGGATCCGGGAGAGCTTCGTCGTCGGGAGCGGCTACGACGCCCTGCTGACCGCCGACTACAGCCAGATCGAGATGCGGATCATGGCGCACCTGTCCGAGGACGAGCTCCTCATCGAGGCGTTTCGCTCGGGTCGCGACTTCCACGCCGAGACCGCGTCCCGGGTCTTCGACGTTGCGCCCGACGCGGTCACGCCCGAGATGCGCGCCAAGATCAAGGCGATGAACTACGGGCTCGCCTACGGCCTGTCCGCCTTCGGGCTGTCGCAGCAGCTGGGCATCGAGCCCCGCGAGGCGAGTGCCCTGATGGACGACTACTTCGAGACCTTCGGTGGGATCCGCGACTATCTCGCCGGCATCGTCGACGAAGCCCGACGTACGGGATTCACCGAGACGATCATGGGACGGCGCCGATACCTTCCTGACCTGACCAGCGACAACCGGATGCGCCGCGAGGCCGCGGAGCGAATGGCACTCAACGCCCCCATCCAGGGGTCGGCGGCCGACCTGATCAAGGTGGCCATGCTGCGAACCGACCGCGCCCTGCGCGAGGCCGGTCTCCGGTCAAGGATGCTGTTGCAGGTCCATGACGAGCTCGTGTTCGAGGTCGCCGCGGGGGAGCAGCAGGCCCTCGACGCGCTGGTCCGCGAGCAGATGGCGGGTGCCGCCGACCTCACGGTCCCGCTCGACGTCTCCGTCGGCACCGGTCGCTCCTGGCACGCCGCGGCGCACTAGGTGTGATGCCCAGCCAGGTTGTCCAACCTGGTGATGGGTGCGGCTTTCCCGATTGCTGAGTGGGGCCGGTGGTGGTTGTACTCGTGGACCCATGCTGGCAGAGCTGCGAGTCGCGCTGATTCGGAGTTGTAGAACTTCTTGAACGCCCATCCCTCAGCGA
>JASLDK010000048.1 GCA_030145945.1 Nocardioides sp. | reverse complement strand
CGAGACCGCACTCGAAGCCTTCACGGACCTCGGACGCGTCATCCTTCTCGCGCTTGAGCGACGCCAGGTCGGTGCTCTCGACGATGACAGCGCCATCGCGGATGAGGCGCACCTTGGCGTTGCGCCGGATCACGCCGCTGGTGACCATGCAGCCGGCGATGTTGCCGATCTTCGACGAGCGGAAGATCGCGCGGATCTCCGCCTGGCCGAGCACCGACTCCTCGAACTCCGGCTTGAGCATGCCTTTCAGGGCCGCCTCGATCTCCTCGATCGCCTGGTAGATGACCGAGTAGTAGCGGATCTCGACGCCTTCCTTCTCCGCCATCTGACCCGCCTTGCCCTGGGGCCGGACGTTGAAGCCGATGATGATCGCGTCCGACGCCGCCGCCAGCATGACGTTGGTCTCGGTGATCGCACCGACACCGCGGTCGATGACGCGCAGCGACACCTCGTCGCCGACGTCGATCTTGGCCAACGAGTCCTCGAGGGCCTCCACCGAACCGGACACGTCGCCCTTGAGGATGAGGTTGAGCTCCTGGCTCTCCCCGCTCTCCATGGAGGCCATGAAGTCCTCGAGGGTACGCCGGACGCGACGCTTGGCCTGCATGGCGGCACGCTCACGTGCCTCCCGCTTCTCAGCGATCTGGCGCGCCATCCGGTCGTCCTCGACCACGATGAAGTTCTGACCGGCGCCCGGGACGGACGACAGACCGAGCACCATCGCGGGCCGGGCCGGGTCGGCCTCGGTCAGCTCGTTGCCGTGCTCGTCGAGCATGGCGCGGACACGACCGTGAGCCGGGCCGGCGACGATCGAGTCACCGACCCGCAGCGTTCCGCGCTGGACCAGGATCGTGGCGACCGGACCGCGACCGCGGTCGAGGTGCGCCTCGATGACCAGACCCTGCGCGTCCTGGACCGGGTTGGCCCGCAGGTCGAGCGATGCGTCGGCGGTCAGGACGACGGCCTCGAGCAGCTTGTCGAGGTTGAGCCCCGCCTTGGCCGAGACGTCGACGAACATCGCGTCGCCGCCGTACTCCTCGGGAATCAGGCCGTACTCGGTGAGTTGACCACGGACCTTGGTCGGGTCGGCCGCTTCCTTGTCGATCTTGTTGACGGCCACCACGATCGGGACGTTGGCCGCCCGGGCGTGGTTGAGGGCCTCGATCGTCTGCGGCATGACACCGTCGTCGGCCGCCACCACGAGGATCGCGATGTCGGTCGCCTGCGCACCACGGGCACGCATCGAGGTGAACGCCTCGTGACCCGGGGTGTCGATGAAGGTGATCCGGCGTTCGGTGCCGTCCACCTCGGTGTGGACCTGGTAGGCGCCGATGTGCTGGGTGATGCCACCGGCCTCACCCGCGACGACGTTGGCGTCGCGGAGCGCGTCGAGGAGCTTGGTCTTTCCGTGGTCGACGTGACCCATGACGGTGACGACGGGCGGTCGGATGACCAGGTCGTCCTCGTCGCCCTCGTCGGTGCCGAACTCGATGTCGAAGGACTCGAGCAGCTCGCGGTCCTCGTCCTCGGGCGAGACGACCTCGACGACGTAGTTGAGCTCCTCACCGAGCAGCTCGAGCGTCTCGTCGCCCACCGACTGGGTGGCCGTGACCATCTCGCCGAGGTGGAACAGCATCTGCACGAGCGAGGCAGCGTCGACGCCGATCTTGTCGGCGAAGTCGGTCAGCGAGGAACCACGGGCGAGACGGACGGTCTCGCCATTGCCCTTGCGGACCCGCATGCCGCCGATCGTCGGGGCCTCCATGGCCTCGAACTCCTGGCGACGCGCCCGCTTGGACTTGCGACCACGACGGGCCGGACCGCCGGGACGACCGAAGGCACCCTGGGTCTGGCCACGCTGACCGGGACGGCCACCGCCACCGGGACGACCACCGCCGCCGGGGCCGAAGCCACCGGGACCGCGACCGCCGGGAGCACCCGCACCAGCACCGGCACCGGGACGACCCGGAGCACCAGCACGACCGGGACCACCCGGACCGCGGCCACCAGGGCCGGGACGACCGGGACCACCCGGGCCACGACCGCCGGGGCCGCCCTGCCCGAAGGCACCGGCGGACTTCGGCATCATCGCCGGGTTGGGACGCGGCATGCCGGGGCGACCGCCGCCGGCACCTGCCGGCGGACGGGGGCCACCGGGGCCGGCCTCACCCTCGCGCGGCGGCGGGGCGGGACGACGGCCCATGCCCTGACTGGGCGCGAACGGGTTGTTGCCGGGACGCGGCGTGCCACTGGGCTTGCCGACCGGACGCGGAGCCGGGGCCTTGGGCGCCGGAGCCTTGGGGGCGCCGGGCTTGGCCGCCGGAGCAGCCGGGGCCTCGGGCACAGCCGGAGCCTCAGGGGTGGCCGGAGCCTCGGGGGCCGCCGCAGCAGCGGGAGCCTCGGGTGCGGGCGCCTCTGCAGCCGGTGCTTCAGGGGCGGCCGGAGCCTTCGGACCCGGACGCGGGCCGGGGCGGGGGCCACCCGGCTTGGCCGCCGGAGCAGCAGGTGCCTCGGCTGCAGGAGCGGCGGGCGCTTCTGCGGCGGGGACCTCGGCAGGAGCTGCCGGAGCGGCAGCAGCCTTCTTGGCCGGGGCCTTCGGAGCCGGCTTGGCGGGCTCGGCCGCCGGGGCCTCGCCGCCAGCAGGCTTCATCTTGGCAAGCAGGTCGGCGCCATAGGTCGCCTCGAACTTCTTCACAGCGGGAAGCTCGATGCTCGAGGAAGCAGTCTTGGCGAATTCGCCGATGTCACTCAGCATCTTGAGCGCCTCGGCGCTCTTGATGCCGTACTGCTTCGCGAGTTCGGAAACTCGGGTCTTGGCCACAATTCTCCTTCTGGCCCAAGACCCGGGAGGGGATCTCTAGACCGTTGGTGGGTGGTGCAGAACGAACTGGCTCATCGCGAGGTACTCATCGAGTGCTCATGAGCTGTTGCTCCAGTCTCTGTCGGTCGGATCGGTCATTTCTGATGGTGCGGACTGTTGCGCCAGGTGGGCGACGTACTCCCCCACCGGCACGCTGGAAGTCCCACCCGCGCCCGGTGTGATCCGGAGCGCTCGGGAGAAGGCCTTCCGCCGCGCGGCGAGGTCGTAGCAACCGGTGGTGGGGTGCAGGTGCGCTCCACGGCCCGGTGCGGTGCCGTCCCGATCGGGTACGACGACCGGCTGGCCGTCGGTTCCCGAACTGGCGGTCACCCGCAACAACTCGCTCTTGGCGGCCCGTTTCCGGCATCCGATGCAGGTCCGGACGGGTCCCACCACGGGGAGATCGTCTGGTCGAGCAGGGGAATTCAGTCGGCGTGCCACCGAGGCTCAACACTACCGCCTCGGTGGCCGACTTCACGAACCGGCAAGCGGTTCCTCATCCGAGTGGATGTCAATGCGCCAACCGGTGAGGCGAGCGGCGAGGCGGGCGTTCTGTCCTTCCTTGCCGATGGCGAGGGAGAGCTGGAAGTCGGGGACGACGACCCGCGCGGACTTCGCGGCGGCGTCGACGACGGTGACGGACTGCACCTGGGCCGGGGAGAGGGCATGTGCCACGAGACGGGCCGGGTCGTCGGACCAGTCGACGATGTCGATCTTCTCGCCGCCGAGCTCGGCCATCACGTTGCGCACCCGCTGACCCATCGGCCCGATGCAGGCGCCCTTGGCGTTGACTCCGGGGACGGTCGAGGTGACCGCGATCTTGGTGCGGTGGCCGGCCTCCCGGGCGATGGCGGCGATCTCGACGGTGCCGTCAGCGATCTCGGGGACCTCGAGCGCGAAGAGCTTCTTCACCAGCCCGGGGTGCGAGCGGGACAGGGTGATCTGCGGACCACGCATGCCCTTGCGGACGGAGACGACCAGGCACTTGATCCGGGTGCCGTGGCTGTAGTTCTCCCCGGGGACCCGCTCGCTGGCCGGCAGTTGGGCCTCGATCTTGCCGAGGTCGATGAGAACGTCGTCGGGGTTGCGGCCCTGCTGGATGACGCCCG
>JASLDK010000430.1 GCA_030145945.1 Nocardioides sp. | reverse complement strand
GCCTGATAGCCGGGTGGGCGGTCAGCGACCCTGGTTGGCGACAGCCGCAGCGGCCGCAGCGGCGGCCTCGGGGTCGAGGTAGCGGCCACCGGGGGTGACGGGGGCGAGTGTGGTCTCGTCGAGTTCGTAGACCAACGGCATGCCGGTCGGGATGTTGAGGCCCGTGATGTCGGCGTCGCTCATCTGGTCGAGGTGCTTGACGATGGCGCGCAGGCTGTTGCCGTGCGCTGCGATCAGGACCGTCTTGCCGGCCCGCAGGTCCGGGACGATGCCGCTCTCCCAGTAGGGCAGGAGTCGATCGATGACCTGCTTGAGGGCCTCGGCGAGGGGGAGTTCGTCACCGAGGTCGGCGTAGCGGGGGTCGCCGGACTGGGAGAACTCGTCGTCGTCCGCGAGCGGCGGCGGGGGTACGTCGAACGAACGCCGCCAGAGCATGAACTGCTCCTCGCCGTACTCGTCCTTGATGGCCTTCTTGTCCTTGCCCTGCAGAGCGCCGTAGTGGCGCTCGTTGAGGCGCCAGGAGCGGCGGACCGGGATCCAGTGGCGTTCGGCGGAGTCGAGGGCGAGTGCCGCGGTGTTGATCGCGCGACGCTGCAGCGAGGTGTGCACGACGTCCGGCAGGATGCCGGCCTCCTTGAGGAGTTCGCCGCCGCGGACCGCCTCGCCGCGGCCCTTGTCGGTCAACGCGACGTCGACCCAGCCGGTGAAGAGGTTCTTGGCGTTCCACTCGCTCTCGCCGTGGCGGAGCAGGACCAGCGTGTAGGTCATGCGAAGGCCCCGCTCAGTGCTCGGCGCCGGGCTCGGGAGCCTCGTCCGAGCAGTTGAACGTCGCATCGCCGGTGTCGGACTGCGTCGACTCGCTCGCGGTCGGCTTGGCCGAGCCAGCGGCGGAGTCCCCGGCCTTGGGTGACGCGCTCTCGGACGGAGCGGCGCTCGGTGTGGGGACCTCGGTGTACTGGTAGCACGGCTTCACGACCGGCACCTGCAGGCTCAGCGTCGTCCCGTCGCTGAAGGTCAGATCGAGGGGGACGAAGTCGCCGGCGGTGTAGTCGCCGGTGAGCGCGATGTTCGAGTCGTTGGCCAGGTTGACCGATCCTCGACCCGCGACCACGACAGGCTTGAATGCGGCCGCGGTGATCCCCGCGGTCGAGGTCACCTTGTCGAGCGAGGCGTCCTCACGCTGGTTGTTCGACAGCGAGCCGATCAGGCGGCCCTCACCCTTGGCGGTGGCCAGCACGCGGATGCCGAGGGCGTCCACGTTCCCGGTGCGGTCGTTGACGCCGCTGGAGATCGTGTTGACCCGGTCGGTCGGGTAGTGGAACCCGCAGCCGGTCAGGGTCGCTGCGGACAGCGTCGTGAGCAGCAAACCGGTGAGCGCAGAACGGCGCAGGTGGGGCATGTCGGCAGGCCTCCGGGTCAATTCGGATCGGTCGGCGGCGCGTGGCACACGCGCCGCGCGAGCACTCTATCGGTCGTGGTGTGCGACGTGGTCAGCGGCTGAGGCCCACGCGCGCGCCGGTGACGACGAGCAGCACGACGATCACCACGCAGTAGAGCGTCGAGAGCGCCAGCAGGCGGGTGGCCCCGAGCTTGATGCCGAGCTTGAGCGGCAGGTAGGTCCAGCCGTCCTCATGGTCGGCGACCAGTCCCCACACCGCACGCATGAAGTGGATGCCGACACCCAGCAGGGCAGCCAGGACGACGATCGCGGGCTCGGGGGGCCGACCGACGAACTGGCCGCCCCACCCTCCCCAGGACAGGTACGCCGGCAGCAGGCCGAACGACAGCGCCCAGGACCACCACGACAGGATGCCGGTGCGGAGCACGATGTTGCCGAGCATGGCGACCGCGATCGATGCCAGGTAGAAGGCACCGGCCCGGATCCCGGTGCTGGTGAGGAGCGGGATGAGCGCGATGAAGCCGACGACGATCGCGTACCACGCCGTGTCTGCCGAGAGCCGCCCTGAGGCGATCGGCTTGCCCGTCAGGCCGTGCTTCTGGTCGCGCTGGCGGTCCACGATGTCGTTGTGCCAGCCGAGGATCACCTGACCCAGCAGGACGGTGATCAGCACGAACCCCGTCTCGCGGGCGGGCCGGCCGGAGATGCCGGCGACGAGAGCCATGGCGAGCGCCGTACCCACGGCCTGCTTGGCGTGCGCGGCCTGCAACAACTGCAGGGACACCACGTTGGCGGCGTCCCGGCCGCCGAGCAACCGGCCGCTCAGCCCTGAGCGCTCGGGGACGTGGGGGAGCGGCGGGTGGGCGTCGTCGTACTCCTCGCCAGCGGCATCGGCCCCGCCGTCGGCCCCGCCGTCGATCTCATCCTCGGGCTCGACGTCCACGAGCGCGTCGCCGCCGTCGTCCGCGTCCTCGACGGACTCCACGTCCTTCGAGAGGTCCACAGGGGATGCCTCAGGAAGGTCCTCAGAGGCCTCCTCGACGATCTCCTCGGGGGTCGACTCGAGCGGGGTTCCCTCCCCGGCAGGTCGGCTGCGCCGCCAGCGCTGCATCTTCGCCATGGCGAGCAGTATTGACCACGCGCGGCCGCTGCGGGCGTGGACCTCGCCAGAGGGGACGAAGTTCGTCCGATCGGCCCACTGCTGGCGGGATTCGCGCATCCCGTGACCCCGGCCACATCTTCGACGAGCAGTTCGAACACACCTCGCCCGGCTTGTCAAGCCGTCGATTGTGCCGCTGACCTGCGCAAACGCATTCGGAGAGTCCTTGATGACGTGGTAAGATAAGTCACCTAGGAAGGGGTTTTGCTCATATGACTTTCACCGTCGGCGAAACGGTCGTCTACCCCAATCACGGGGCCGCTGTCATCGAAAACATCGAGATGCGGACGATCAAGGGCCAGGAACGGCAGTACCTCGTGCTTCGGATTGTTGCCCAGCAGGACCTCGTGGTCCGTGTGCCGGCCGACAACCTCGATCTCGTGGGTGTTCGGGATGTCGTGGACAAGGACGGGCTGGATCGGGTGTTCGGGGTGCTCCGCGCGGAGCACGTCGAGGAGCCGACCAACTGGTCGAGGCGCTACAAGGCGAACCTCGAGAAGCTCCACAGTGGCGACGTCATGAAGGTGGCCGAGGTCGTGCGCGACCTGTGGCGCCGCGAGCGTGATCGCGGTCTGTCGGCAGGCGAGAAGCGGATGCTCGCCAAGGCCCGCCAGATCCTGGTCTCCGAGCTCGCTCTGTGCGAGAACACCAACGAGGACAAGGCCGAGACCATCCTCGACGAGGTGCTGGCTTCCTGACTGCTTGAGCAGTCCTGCAACCACATCAACGACGGCGTCGTACGGTGGGTTCGATGAACCCGCAGCCGGACGACGCCGTCGTTGAGTTTTCCGACCCGTACGACGACCCCGCGCCCGCGGTCGGCATCGTGGTGGACGACGGGCGCGGCGCGTTGCCGTTCCATCTCATCCACGGCGAGTCGTTGGTGGCCGCGGCGGCATGGGCGGCCGGGGATGCGGGCATCAACCTGCTCGACCAGACGGTGTCCTGGGAGGCGATCGTCGACAACGGTGATCCGCTGGTGCTGCATGACCCGCTGTGCCCCATGACGCCCCCGGCCTTCCTGCGCTCCTGCGTCGAACGCGCCGCCGCCGAGGACCGGGTCGTGGTCGGCGTACGACCGGTCACCGACACGGTCAAGGAACTCGTCCCCGACGTCGTGAGCGCGGGAGCGATCATCGGGGCCACCGTTGACCGGGAGGCACTGGTCTCGGTCTGTTCGCCGATCGTTCTGCCCGCCTGGGTGCTGGTCGATCTCGACGAGGGTCTCCCCACGACCGACTTCGTCGCGCTCGCGGCCATCCTGCGGGAGAGGTACGACGACAGGGTGCTCCTCGTCGAGGCTCCGCCCCAGGCTCGGCGGGTCGCCAGCGACGCCGACATCGCGCTCCTCGCCGCCCTCACCGCGCCCGACGCATAGTCCCTGCCGAAAAGCACCATTTCGACCCTCGGTTCGGTGCTTTTCAGCAGGGACTATCCCAACAGACGCTCGGCCACCCGCAGGTCTTCGGCGAAGGTCACCTTGAGGTTGCCGGGGCCGCCGGGCACGGCGCGCACGACCAGATCCGCGGGCGCGAACTGCGCGAAGGCTGCCGCGGTGTCGGTGCCGTCGAACCCGGCCTCCCGGGCGGCTGCGTAGGCCGCCAGCAGGGGAGCGGCCCGGAAAGCCTGCGGGGTCGCGACACCCGCGACCGCGCTGACCGGAGCGGTCCCCGCGGTCCGGGGCAGCAGACCCGGCAGGTCGTGGGTCGGCACGGCGCCGCCGTACTCCTGCGCGGCGGCGATGGTCGCCTCGAACAACTCGACGCCGGCCAGCGGGCGGGCGCCGTCGTGGATGGCGATCACATCGATCTCACCGGAGCTCACCTGTGGTGCGAGGACGGCGAGAGCGGCCTGCTCGGAGTCCTGTCGGGATGCGCCGCCCTCAACCAGGAGGACGTCGCGTTCGCCGATGACGGGCAGCAGCGCGGCTCCGACGTCGGCGCGTTCGCCGGCACGATGCACGACCACCACCGCCCCGACGCCCCGGACGGAGAGCGCGGTGCGCACCGACCGGGCCAGCACGGGCTGACCGGCCAGCGGCAACAGGATCTTGTTGATGCCGGCGCCGACCCGGCTGCCACTGCCCGCGCCGAGGATGACGACGGCAGCACCTGTCACGAGGCCGGCCCGCTCACCAGCGCGTTCGCGATGGCCGCGACGCCCTCACCGCGTCCGGTCAGCCCCAGGCCGTCGGTGGTCGTCGCCGACAGCGCCACCGGCGCATCGAGTACGCCGGACAGTACGGCCTGCGCCTCCGCCCGCCGCGGCCCGATCTTCGGCCGGTTTCCGATCACCTGCACCGCGACATTGACGATCACGAAGCCCGCCGCCTCCACCCGGCGTCGGGTCTCACCGAGGAGGGCAGCACCGCTGGCGCCGGCCCACTGCGGCTCCGCCGTACCGAAGTTGCTGCCCAGGTCGCCGAGCCCGGCTGCCGACAGCAGTGCGTCACAGGCGGCGTGGGCGGCGACGTCGGCGTCGGAGTGCCCCTCGAGGCGGACGGTCTCCTCGGGCCAGGTCAGTCCACCGAGGGCCAGCGGCGGGTCGGCGGGTCCGCGGGGGACCAGACGGTGGACGTCGGAGCCGATGCCGATGCGCAGACCTGCAGAGTTCACGCGCTGATCATGCCTGAGGGACAATCGGGCGGTGAGGTCCTCCCGCGTCTGGTGGTCGGTCGCCGGGCTGCTGTCCGGTGCGGCCGGCATGGCGATCAGCCATGCGGTCGCGGCGCTCCTGCACGTGCGCAATTCCCCCCTCGTCGCGGTCGCGGAGGGCGTCACGGCACTGACGCCGGGCAACGTCGCGCACTGGGCCATCGACACGTTCGGTACGTCGGACAAGGACGTCCTGATCACCGGGATCCTCGTCCTGCTCGCGTTGGTGTTCATGATGCTGGGACAGTGGGCGCGCCGCCGGTGGTGGGCGGCGGTGGCCGGGTACGCCGTCCTCGCGGCGATCGCCGGCGTCGCGGTGAGCGCCAAGCCGAACACGAGCCTCACCGACTGGGCGCCCATCGTGGCGGGTCTGGTGTGCTGGTTGCTCGCACTTGCGCTGTTGAGCGAGTGGCTGCGGCGCTGGGAGCTCGCTGACGCCGCTGAGGCGGGCGGCATCGAGCCGGCCCACACCCGGCGTACCTTCTTCCTGGTCGCGGGCGCCACGGCGGGCGTCGCCGTCGCCGGTGGCCTGGTCGGGAGGATCGCGAGCACGGCCCGCCGCCGGGCCGAGCAGAGTCGACGGCTGCTGCGGATCGAGGGCGTCACCGCTCCGGCCGTGCCTGACGGAGCGAGCCTCGACATCGAGGGTGTCTCGCCGTGGCGGACGCCGAACGACGACTTCTATCTGATCGACACCGCCGTCATCAAGCCGACCATCGCGCCCGCCGATTGGGAGCTGCGGATCCACGGGATGGTCGATCGCGAGGTGCGGCTGACCTATGCCGACCTGGTGCGTCGGGAGATCACCGAGGACTGGATCACCCTCAACTGCGTGTCCAACGAGGTCGGCGGCGACCTCATCGGCAACGCCTGGTGGAGCGGCGTACGCCTAGCGGGGATCCTCGCCGAAGCCGGGCCGCAGGAGGGTGCGAACGCCGTGCTGCAGACCTCGCAGGACGGCTGGACCTGTGGGACGCCGCTGGGCGCCCTGATGGACGAACGCAACGCGATGCTCGCAGTCGCGATGAACGGCGAGCCGCTGCCGATCGAGCACGGCTTCCCCGTTCGCACGGTGGTTCCGGGTCTCTACGGCTATGTCTCAGCGACCAAGTGGGTGATCGACATGGAGGTCACCCGGTTCGAGGACATCACGGCCTACTGGACGGACAAGGGCTGGTCAGAGCGCGGACCGGTCAAGATCGCCTCCACGGTCGAGGTCCCCGCCCACGGGTCCACCGTGCCCGCCGGAGAGGTCGTGGTCGCCGGTGTGGCCTGGCTCCAGCACACCGGGATCTCCGCCGTCGAGGTGCAGGTCGACGGCGGCCGCTGGCAGCGCGCTCGCCTCGCCCTCGCTCCCAACATCGACACGTGGGTGCAGTGGCGGATCGTGGTCGACCTGGCCGTCGGTGAGCACCAATTGCGGGTGCGAGCCGTGGACGCCGACGGCAACACCCAGACCGGCGCCGTGGCGGCCGTCGTACCCGATGGTGCGACGGGATGGCACACCATCGCGGTCACCGCGAGCTAGATGTTCTGACCGGGTGAGTCACCAGTTGCCCGCGGAGGCGGGCAGAGGATGTGCGGCGTCGCGGATGACGTACGCCGTCCCGGCGGACGCCGTCAGCCAGATCCGCTCGAACTGGGCGCGGTTGTAGACCCTCCGGACGGTGTCGGAGGTGGGCGCCGCCGGGTCGTTGACGACGACGTCGCCGGTCGCGGTGAAGCCGACGATCACCAGTAGGTGACCGTTGGAGGCCGAGATCGGGGCACCGGTCAGCTGGCCCTTGCCGAACGCGATCGAGACGATCGGCGGGATCCCTGCCCGCACGAGTGCCTCGGCCTCGGTCAGGTTGCGCAGTCGGGTCACGAAGGCCTCGCCGGTGGGGCCGAGGCGGCGGGCGGCGTAGGCGGTGTTGAACGGCCAGTTGCCGGTGCCGTCATAGGCGTGGTCGAAGGTCGAGCGCGCCGTCGCGTCCACCCACGGGTCGGGGTGTCCGGCGGGAACCCAGGAGTAGGACCCCGGGCCGGAGAGGCGTCCGTAGTAGCTCAGCACCATCGCCGTCGACGTCGGCGAGCACCACGCCTCGCCACCGCCGCCCCACTGCGGATAGTGGCCGGAGTGGATCATCTGCGAGTAGCGCGGCACCGCGATCTCGACCGCGCCGGCGCCGCTCGGCGCGGAGACCGCGGGCGTTCCGGTCGGTATCCGCGAGGCCATCGCGGTCACCAGGTCGACCCGAGGGGTCCTGCGGCCGGCCTCGCGGTGCGTCGTCACCCGGATCCGGTACGCCGAGAGCCCGGCCGTGCGCCAGGTGTCGGTCGCGACCGTGGTGCCGTCGTCGCCCTGCGCGCTGCCGGAGCGACGCTTGACGGCCTTGTCGGTGACGGCCCACTGCGACATCAGGTCCCAGGAGGTCTTCGCTCCTGCAGCATCGCGTCCGCGGACCTCGATCTCGATCCAGCTCGTGCCGGGGGTGCGGGCCGACCAGGAGGCGATGAGTTCGGTGTAGTCGAAGCCCGGCGCGGTCCACGGGCTCTTCCAGCGGGTGCTGAGATAGTTGCGGCCGGCCTTGCGGACGGTCTTCGCAGCCTTCCACTTCGCGGGGGCAGCGAAGCGCTCGAGGTCGACCTGGCGGTCGGTGACCGCTGCGGCCGTGACAGCTGCCGGTCGGGTGGTGCCGTCGTCTCCGGTGCTCCGTCCGACGGCGCTGCCGACCAGCCCGATCGTCAGGCAGGTGGCCAGGGCCATCGCCATCGCGGTCGGCGAAAGGGTGGAGGCGGACAGGACCGGTCTCAGGGCACGCAGCGGCCTGATCGGCGTGAGGGGGAAGTCTCGGCGCACCGAGCCACGGTACGTCACATTCGTCACTCCCGTCACAGACGCGCGGCTGGTGTAACACGCTGTCCACCTGACTACCCGGCGGTTCGCGGCACTGTTTCTTCGAATTCCGGCGGATTCGGTGCCGTCAACCGCTCGGTAGTCAGGTGGACAGCGTGTTACATCCCGGTCCGGCTCGACGCGCTGCAGTGACGATGAGCGCCCGACCCGCGCCGCTCCCTAGACTGAGCCGGTGACCATCAGGCTCTACGACACCGCGACCCGCGAAGTCCGTGACTTCGTGCCCCTCCAGGAGGGCAAGGCCGGTCTCTACGTCTGTGGACTCACCGTGCAGAGCGAGCCGCACGTCGGCCACGTCCGCTCGGCGGTCAACTTCGACGTGCTCCAGCGCTGGCTGCGCTTCCGCGGCTTCGAGGTCACCTTCATCCGCAACATCACCGACATCGACGACAAGATCCTGACGAAGTCGGCCGAGCAGGGCAGGCCTTGGTACAACTTGGCCTACGCGATGAAGATCGAGCTCGACAAGGCGTACGCCGCCCTCAACGTCGCACCGCCGACCTATGAGCCGGCCGCCACCGGTCACACGCCCGAGATGATCGTGATGATCGAGCGGCTGATCGAACGCGGCCACGCCTATCCGGCGGCCGACGGCAGCGGCGACGTCTATTTCGACGTGCGGTCCTGGCCGGCGTACGGCGAACTCACCCACCAGGGTGTCGACGACATGGAGCCCGCCGCCGACGCGGATCCCCGCGGCAAGAAGGACCCCCGCGACTTCGCCCTGTGGAAGGGCCGCAAGGACTCCGAGCCGGAGACCGCCAGCTGGCCCAGCCCGTGGGGTCGTGGCCGTCCGGGTTGGCACATCGAGTGCTCCGCGATGGCGGAGAAATACCTCGGCACGGCCTTCGACATCCACGGTGGCGGCGTCGACCTGCGCTTCCCCCACCACGAGAACGAGCAGGCCCAGTCGCGGGCCGCGGGCGGCGCCTTCGCGTCGTACTGGATGCACAACGCCTGGATCACCACCGCCGGCGAGAAGATGAGCAAGTCGCTCGGCAACACGCTCTCGATCCCGTCCGTGCTGCAGCGGGTCAGCGGCGCGGAGCTGCGGTTCTACATGGTCGCCGCGCACTACCGCTCCCACGTCGAGTTCAGCTTCGAGGCGCTCGACGAGGCCGCCGCGGGCTACCAGCGGATCGTCTCCTTCCTCGACCGCGCAGGTCACTCGGACGTCGAGGGGTTCGCGCCCCAAGCGTCCCGAGACGTGCTGCCCGACGCCTTCGTCGCCGCCCTCGACGACGACCTCGGTACGCCGGCCGCGACCGCCGTCCTCTACGACACCGTGCGGGAGGGCAACCGCCTGCTCGCTGCGGGCGAGGACGCCGCCCCCGCGGCCGCCGCCGTCAGCGCGATGCTCGACGTGCTCGGCGTCCACCCCGCCGACCCGGCCTGGGCCGGAGCGGGCTCCTCGGACACCGAGGAAAGGCTCACCGCCGCGGTCGACGCCCTCGTCACAGGACTGCTCGAGGAGCGCACGCAGGCGCGCAACGACAAGGACTGGGCACGAGCCGACGCGATCCGGGACCGGATCAAGGCGGCCGGTGTCGAGATCACCGACACCCCCGATGGACCCGTTTGGAGCGTCAACTGATGGCTGGAAATTCCTCTCGCAAGGGCGCGATCCGCAAGTCGACCAAGCGGCCGCAGGCAGGCTCGGGGGGTCAGGTCCGCCGTGGCCTCGAGGGCCGTGGCCCGACGCCGAAGGCCGTGGACCGCGAATACCACAAGGCCCACAAGATCGCCGAGGCCAAGAAGCGTGCCGACAAGCGGTCCGGCAACAGCCGTGGGCAGGGCGGCCGGGGCCGCAAGTCCGGCGGCGACGAGTGGATCGCCGGGCGCAACCCGGTCGTCGAGGCGCTGCGCGAGCGGGTGCCGGTCACGTCGGTCTACGTCGCCGAGGGCGCCGAGCGCGACGGGCGGCTGCGTGAGGTCTTCCGGCTCGCTGCCGAGAACGGCATCGGCCTGCTCGAGGTCAGCCGCAGCGAGCTCGACAGGCTCACGGATGGCGCGGTCCACCAGGGGCTCGCGGCCAAGATTCCCGCCTACGAGTACGCCCATCCGGACGACCTGCTCGACCGGGCCGACGAGATGGGGGAGAAGCCCCTGATCGTGGTCCTCGACTCGATCACCGACCCGCGCAACCTGGGCGCGATCGTCCGATCCGCCGCGGGGTTCGGCGCCCACGGTGTCGTGATCCCCGAGCGCCGGGCCGCCTCCATGACCGCTGCCGCCTGGAAGACCTCCGCAGGTGCCGCGGCTCGGTGCCCCGTGGCGCAGACCGTCAACCTCACCCGCCAACTCAAGGAGTTCCAGGAGGCCGGATGTTTCGTCGTCGGCCTCGCCGCTGACGGCGCCCTGTCCTTGCCGGAGCTCGTCGCCGACGCCGACCTCGCCGGTGGGCCCCTGGTCCTCGTCATCGGGTCGGAGGGGGAGGGCCTGTCCCGTCTGGTCGGCGAGACCTGCGACCGGCTGCTGTCGATCCCGATGGCGGGCGTGCTCGAGTCCCTCAACGCGGGCGTGGCCGCCTCGGTCGCTCTCTATGCCGTCGCGGAGGCACGCAGCAGGCTGTGATGCCCCCGCCACGCCGGATCCTCAAGCTCCTGACGTACGTCGGAGCCTGGCTGGTGCTGTCCGTCGCGATCGCGGCGACGATCTTCGTGCACAGCGAGCGCAACGTCGAGATCGCCAGCCACGAGGCGACCCTGAGTCCCAACTTCTCGGGTGAGGTCGTCGCGCGGATGGGGCCCGTGCTGCCCGACCTGCGGATCGACTCGGACTCGCCGGTCGGTGTCGACATCGAGCTCGGCAAGACCGATGCGAGCACGTTGGAGGAACTCACCGCCCGCTATGCAGCGATCGCCTCCCAGCCTGAGGGACAGATCGCCGTCGTCACGCGGGCCGTCACCGTGATGGCGTTGTCGGCACTGGTCCAGGGGGCTGCCTTCGGGGCACTGCCCCTGATCGCATGGGGTCTGGTCGGCCGCGAGCGCCGCCGTGAGCTCTTCCTCGGGCTGCGGAGCCGGCAGGGAGTCGTCGCTGGCACGGTGGCTGTCGCGCTCGGGGCCGCTTTCGTCGTACCCCTGGGATGGGGGCGGGTCACCCTGCCCGCCGACAGATGGATCCCCCTGGCCGACTTCGTCGGCCCCGAGGTGACGCTGCCCGCTGAGGCGGCCAGGGTGCAGATCAGTGCGGATGCAACCACCGACGAGTCGCGGCGTCTCGTGGAGAGCGCGATCAGCGGCTATCAGCAGAGTCTGACTTTCTACTCCGGTGTTGCGAAGGCAGCCGCCGATCTCGACCTGCGCCAGCCCGAGGCGGGGGAGTCGGTCGCGATCCTGGTCTCCGACCGGCACGACAACATCGGCATGGACAAGGTCGCCCGGGCCGTCGCCGAGACGGCTGGAGCCACGAGCGTTCTCGACGCCGGGGACGACACCTCCACCGGCAGCCGGTGGGAGGCATTCTCCCTCGACTCGCTCGCTGCCCAGTTCAAGGACTTCAAAGGGCGCTGGGCCGTCGCCGGCAACCATGACAACGGCCGATTCGTCCGAAAGCACCTCGAGGACCTCGGCTGGACCTACTTCGACGACAAGGTCATCGACGGTCCCGGCGACTCGCGAATCCTCGGCATCGACGACCCGCGCTCGAGCGGGCTGGGCAACTGGCGTGACGAGAAGGGACTCTCCTTCGCCGAGGTCGGCGAGCGGTTGGCCGATGCCGCCTGCACGGCCGACAAGGACGGCGAACGGGTCAACACCCTCCTCGTCCACGACGCCAACCTCGGCAAGGCGGCCCTGTCCCGTGGCTGCGTCGACCTCGTCGTCGGCGGACACGTGCACGTCCAGAGCGGACCCACGGCCGTCACCGCCGAGGACGGCCGGGTCGGCTACACCTACACCGTCGGTACGACGGGAGGCGCGGCGTACGCCATCGCGCTCGGCAGCAAGCTGCGCCGCCCCGCCAGCATCGCCCTGATCACCTACCGCGACGCTCGCCCGGTCGGGATCCAGTCGATCACCCTGCAGACCAACGGTCGCTGGGACGTCGACCCGTGGGCCGCGCTGACCTACTGACCGTTTTCGTCGCCACGACGCACGCGCTCTAGGCTGGGACCGCTATCCCCGGTTGCTCTGCTGGCACGGGCGCCCAGACTTTGAATCTGGTCTTCGTTGGTTCGATTCCAACCCGGGGAGCTCACTTCTCGTGGTCGTCGGTGCCTGCCCTGCAGGCCAGGCCTGCCCGCTCGTGTCGCGAAGGTGGGGAAAACCCCACCCCTCGTTGGCAGGTCAGCACCATCGAGCCCGGGCCGCGCGGTTCCTAACGTCGGAGTCATCAGATTCCGCATCCCCGGGGACACCCCCGGACACCGCTGAGGAGCAGCCATGTCCCCCACCGCGCTCGAGGTCCAGGGCCTCACCCGAACCTACGGCACAGGCGCCAACACCGTGACCGCGCTCGACGGCATCGACCTCGCCTTCCGGCGGGGCACCTTCATCGCCGTGATGGGGCCGTCGGGCTCCGGCAAGTCCACCTTCCTGTCGTGCGCGGCGGGCCTCGACTCCCCGACCGGCGGCCGGGTCCTGGTCGGCGGCACCGACGTGACCGACTGGGACGAGGAGCGTCGTACCCGCCTGCGCCGCGAGCGGATCGGGTTCGTCTTCCAGGGCTTCCACCTGCTGCCGTACCTGTCTGCGGAGCAGAACGTCGGTCTCCCCAGCCGGCTCGCGGGCAAGAAGGTCGACCGCGAACGGGTCCGCTACCTGCTCGACCGGGTCGGGCTCGCCGACCGCGCCCACCACCTGCCGGGCAGTCTGTCCGGCGGTCAGCAGCAGCGGGTCGCGATCGCGCGGGCGCTGCTCACCGCGCCGGACGTGCTGCTCGCCGACGAGCCCACCGGTGCGCTCGACTCCACCACTGCGCGCCAGGTCCTCGGTGTCCTGCGCAGCAGTGTCACCGACCTCGGCCAGACCGTGGTGATGGTGACGCACGACCCCGTCGCGGCGTCGTACGCCGACGAGGTGGTCTTCCTCGTCGACTGCCGGGTCGCGGGCCGGATGGCCCATCCGACCGCCGATGCCGTGGCCGGCCAGATGGCCCACCTCGACGAGCTGGTGTCGGCATGAACGCCCTCGCCCTGCGCAGCCTGCGGCACCGCCCGCGCGCCGCGGCCGCGACCTTCCTGGCGGTGCTGCTCGGCACCTTGCTCATCGGCTCCTTCGCCACACTCGCCGAGTCCTCGGGCGCCGCCTCGGGCACGGACGCCAACACCCTCGTGATCCTCAGCGCCGTCGTCGGGGGCTGGGGTGCGGTCATCGTCCTCTTCTCGGTCGCCTCGACCGTCGGGATCACCACGACGCAGCGCGCGACCGAGATCGGTCTGCTGCGCACCATCGGTGCCACGCCGCGTCAGGCCCGCCGGATGATCGCCGGCGAGACCGGCGTGATCGCCGTCACCGCGGCGGTCGTCGGCGCCCTCCTCGCCTCCGTCGCCGGCCACGCGCTCTTCACGATGATCCGCTCCGGCGGACTGGTCTCCGAGCGCACGGCGTACGACGCCGGGCCGGTGTCCGTCGTCGGCGCCGCTCTGCTCGTCCTCCTCGTCTCCGGCGTCGCCGCCGGCGTGGCCGCGCGCCGCGCGACCCGCGGCCCGGCAGGTGTGCTGGTCCGCGAGAGCGCGGGCGAGCAGGGCCGGATGCGCTGGTGGCGGATCGTGATCGCGCTGCTGCTCTTCGGCTACGGCATCGCGATGGCCGTCATCACGATCACGGTGACCGCGCACGACGCCGACCCGTACGCCGCGATGTCGACCAGCGGCTCCAGCTCGATCCTGGTCGGGGTCGGTCTGGCGGTCCTTGCGCCGGTCCTGCTGCGCTGGGGCGCGACTCCCGTCCGGCTGCTGGCCGGCACCTCCGCGACCGCCCATCTGGCGTCGTACAACACCGCTCGTCGGGCACACCTGCTCGCCGGGGTGCTGGCTCCCGTCATCGTGCTCACCTCGGCGGCCGTCGGCACCTTGATGGTGGTCGACATCGATCGACGCACGCTGCCGGGCGGCAATGGCGACAGCGACACGATCAACCTGCTCAACAACGTCGTTGTCGGGATGCTGTCGCTGTTCGCGGCGATCATGGTCGTCAACGCCTTCGTGGCGACGATCGCGCACCGTCGTGAGGAGTTGCACCGGCTGCGCATGCTCGGGGCGACGTCTCGCCAGGTTCGTGGCGCCGTGGTCGCCGAGGCGGGTGTCGTCGCCGTCGTCGGCGTCGTGCTCGGCACCCTTGCCGCGCTCACCACCGTGGTCCCGTTCGCGGTGGCCCGGCACGAAGGAGTGGTGCCGGACGGCGGACTGTGGTTGGTGCCCGCCGTGATTGCGGCGGTCGTCGTGCTCACCCTCGGTTCGGCGCGTGGTGCGGTCCGCAGCGCCGCCAGGAGCGCCGTGCGATGACAGACTGGCCCGCGATGGAAACCACGGTGACGGTCGACGCTGTGGCGGAGCGGCTCCGGCTCACCCTGCTCTCCGCCGGGTACGCCCTGTCCTTCGTCCCCTCGCTCGCCCTGGCGATCCTCACCCTGCTCTGCCTGCCCCTCGGGCTGGTCGGTGTCGGCTTCGTGCTCGCGCTGGCCGTGGTCCCGGCGACCGCCGGGCTGACCGCAGTGCACCGTCAGGTCAGCGGCCGGCTGCTCGGGGAGACCATCGAGGCGTCGTACGCACCGGTGGGGGGCGTCGCACTGGTGAAGCCGGCGTCGTGGTTGCGTGACCCGGCCCGCTGGCGGGACTTCGGGTTCCTCTGCTTCTCCGCGACCGGCGGCTTCGTGATGTCGCTGCTTCCGGTGGCGTTGCTGACGACGCCGGTCACCTGGTTGATCCTCGCACTGTCCGCGGGGGAGTGGGTGTGGCTCCTGCTGCTCGTCCTCAGCGGCCCGCTGCTGCTGGCGTGGTGGTTCGTCACCGTGCCGCTGGTCGCCGCCCGGGCCCGTGCCGAACGCGCCATCCTCGGCCATGACAGGGTCGCCGAGTTGGCCGAACGGGTCGAGGCGGTCGAGGAGTCCCGCGCCGAAACCCTGGACCACTCCGCTGCGGAGGTTCGCCGCATCGAGCGCGACCTCCACGACGGCGCACAGGCCCGGATCGCCTCGGTCGGGATGAGTGTCGGGCTCGCCGAGAAGCTGCTCCAGACCGACCCGGATGCCGCCGCAGCCCTGCTGCGTGAGGCCCGCGAGACCACGATGGATGCGCTCGACGACCTGCGCTCGGTGGTGCGCGGCATCCATCCGCCGGTGCTCGCCGACCGCGGCCTGGCCGGAGCGATCGAGGCGCTGGCGGTCGCGATGCCCGTGCCTGTCGCGGTCGCGGTCTCGGTGCCGCGGCTGCCGGCGCCGGTCGAGTCCGCCGCCTACTTCGCGGTCGCCGAGTGCCTCGCCAACGCCGTCAAGCACGCGGCGGCGAGCCGGGCCTGGGTCACCGGGACCTACGACGGTGGCTGGCTCCGTCTCGTCGCCGGCGACGACGGACGCGGGGGCGCGGACCGCGCCGGTTCCGGGCTCGCGGGGGTCGCGCGCCGGCTCGCCGCCTTCGACGGCACGCTGACTGTCGACAGTCCACCAGGTGGGCCGACCACGGTCCGGATGGAGGTTCCGTGCCAGCCCCTCTGAGAGCCGTGCTCGCCGAGGACCAGGCGCTGCTGCGCGTCGGCCTCACCCGGATCCTCGAGTCCGGCGGGATCGCGGTCGTCGAGGCCGTCGACAACGCGCCCTCGCTGGCCCGCTCGCTGACCCGCGACGACATCGACATCGCGGTGGTCGACGTACGGCTCCCGCCGACGCACACCACCGAAGGCCTCGAGGCGGCAACGGCTGTGCGGGCCCGACGGCGGGCGTTCCCGGTCCTGGTGCTCAGCCAATGGGTCGAGCCGCTCTACGCCCGCGACCTGCTGGCGGGCGGCGAGGGCGCGATCGGCTACCTCCTCAAGGACCGGGTCGCCGACGTCGACGGCTTCATCGCCGCGGTGCACCAGGTGGCCGGCGGCGGCACCGTGCTCGACCCGGAAGTGGTCGCGGCCCTGATCTCAGCGCGTTCGCGACCCCTGGACCGGCTCACCGACCGCGAGCGCGAGGTGCTCACCCTGATGGCCGAGGGCCGCTCCAATGCGGCCGTCGCGGCC
>JASLDK010000406.1 GCA_030145945.1 Nocardioides sp. | reverse complement strand
CTTCATCTTCCCGGTCGACCACTCGCGCGAGATCACCGATCTTACGCTCGACTCCGTGCGGCAGTACCAGGAGATGGGCGTCTTCACGCAGTCCGGCGGCTTCGAGATCGCGCGCACAGAGGAGCGGATGGAGGAGCTGCGTCGCCGCATGTCGAGCGCCAAGGCATGGGGGATCGAGTCCGAGCTGGTCAGCCCGGAGTTCGTGAAGGAGAAGGTGCCCTTCATCGAGACCGACCAGTTCATCGGGGCGTTCTGGACGCCCAGCGTCGGCGTCGTCGACTCGCTGCGGGCCGGCACCATCATGCGCGAGGCCGCCCTCGCGACCGGCGAGCTGACCGTCGTACCCACCGTCGAGGTGATCGGCATGGACACCGAGGAGGGTCCCGACGGGCACCGCCGGATCACCCGGGTGCGAACCGACGGCGGCGACATCGAGACGCCGCACGTCGTGATCGCGGCCGGCGTGTGGAGCCCCAAGTTGGGCGACATGGCCGGCATCAGCATTCCGCTCACCCCGGCCGTGCACCAGATGATCAGTGTGGGTCCGTGCCCGCAGCTGGCCGAGCGGGAAGGCGAGATCTCCTTCCCGATCATCCGCGACATGGACACCTTCTGCTACGAGCGCCAGCACGGCGCCGACATGGAGGTCGGCTCCTACGCCCACCGCGCGATCCTGCACGAGCCCGAGGACATCCCCTCGATCGAGCAGGCGAAGCTCTCGCCGACAGAGATGCCCTTCACCTCCGAGGACTTCGACCCCCAGCTCGAGCAGGCCTACGAGCTGATGCCCGAGCTGCTCGGCGCCGAGGGCGCGGAGATGCGCTACGCCATCAACGGACTGCTGTCCCTGACCTGCGACGGCGCGCCGATCCTGGGTGAGAGCGAGGTCAAGGGGTTGTGGACCGCCGCTGCGGTGTGGATCAAGGAGGGGCCCGGTGTCGGTCGCGCCGTCGCCGAGTGGATGACGCAGGGTTGGTCCGAGATCGACGTCCACCACAGCGACATCGCCCGCTTCCACACCCACCAGAAGCGTCGCGAGCACACCCGACTGCGCACGACCGAGTCGTTCATCAAGACCTACGGCATCGTCCACCCGACCGAGCAGTACGAGTCCGACCGTGACCAGCGGCTCTCCCCGATGCACGACGCGCAGAAGAAGCTCGGCGCCTTCTTCTTCGAGACTGCCGGTTGGGAGCGCCCGCACTGGTACGAGTCGAACGCCCCGCTCCTCGAGGTGTACGGCGATGCCGTGATGCCGCGCGAGCACGAGTGGGACGCCCGCTGGTGGAGCCCGATCATCAACGCCGAGCACCTGCGCATGCGCGAGGCGGCCGGTGTGGTGGACCTGTCCGCCTTCGCGATCTTCGACGTCACCGGTCCGGGCGCGCTCGACACCGTGCAGCGCACCTGCGTGGCCCAGTGTGACGTCGCCGTGGGCAAGGTGATCTACACCCCGGTGCTCAACGCCCATGGCGGATTCCTCTCCGACCTCACCGTGATGCGACTGGGCGAGGACCACTTCCGGGTGGTCACCGGCGGTGCGCACGGCATGGCCGACCGCAAGACGTTCGGCGACCAGATCACCGATGCGGAAACGAGTCTGGTCGACGTCACCGACCAGGTCTCCACCATCGGGCTGTGGGGCCCACGCGCCCGCGACATCCTCGCGTCGTTGACCACCGACGACGTGTCCGACGAGGTTTTCGGGTTCCTGACCTGTCGGGAGATCACGGCTGCCGGCGTCACGGTGCTCGCCTCGCGGATCTCGTACGTCGGTGAGCTCGGCTGGGAGCTCTACGTCGCGATGGAGGACGCCGCCCGCCTGTGGGAGGCGCTGCTCGAGGCGGGGCAACCACATGGCGCCGTCCCCGTCGGCATCGGCGTCTATGGCACCACCGGGCGGATCGAGAAGGGCTACCGCGCCTACGGCTACGAGCTGGACTCCGAGCGGACCATCGTCGAGGCAGGGATGCAGCGGCCCAAGGTGAAGGCGGCCGACTTCGTCGGCAGGGAGGCCTACCTCGCCCAGCGCGAGGTTGCGTCGACGACGGGTCCCGCGGCGGTGCTGTGCACGATGACCGTCGACGACCACACGTCCGCCTCGGGCGTGAAGCGCTACATGCTCGGCGGCGAACCGATCCTGACCCGCGACGGTGGCACGCTCAGCGACGGCCACGGGCACCACCCCTATGTCACCAGTGCGGGCTCCGCGCCCTCGCTCGGCAAGCACGTGCTGCTGGCCTACCTCCCGCCCGACCAGGCGGTTCTGGGCAACCAGCTCGCGGTCTCCTACATGGAGGAGCTCTATCCGGTCACGGTCGCCTCCGTCGACGCCACCGCCCTGCTCGACCCCGACAACGAGCGCATTCGATGACCGGCAGCCTCGACGTCCTGGTGTGCGTGAAGCGGGTCGTGGACTCCACCGGAGAGGTGGTGCTCACCGAGGACGAGCAGTCGGTCGACGGGCGCTACGCCGGTTTCACGCTGAGCAACCATGAGGAGTGCGCGATCGAGCTGGCCGTGCAGATCGCCACCGCGACGGGCGGTAGCGCCTCGGTGCTGACCCTGGGAGAGCCGGAAGCGGTCGAACAACTGCGCTCAGCGCTGGCCGTCGGCTGCACGGCGGCGACCCATGTCGAGGCCGAGCCCGGCGCCTTCGGCCCGGCTGACGTCGCGCGGGAGATCGCCGCCGTGATCCGCGACCACGAGGGCGCCGGACGACCGCACGACCTGGTGCTGCTCGGCAACGATGCGGCGGACACCGGCGACTTCCAGGTCGGGATCCGGCTCGCGCACGAGCTCGGTCGTCCCGTGGTCAACGGTGCTGCGACGATCACGGTCGAGGACGGTCACGTGGTCGTCGGGGTCAAGGGACCCGAGGGCAGGGAGACCTACCGGGTGCCCCTGCCTGCGGTGGTCACGGTGCTCGAGGGCGGCGTCGAGCCGCGCTATCCCACGGTGCCGGGCCGGATGAAGGCCAAGAAGGTCGAGATCGAGCAGCGTACGCCGAGCACGGAGCCGGTCGGGTCGAACCGACGCCGCCTCCGGCTGCCACCGCCGCAGCCGAGCGAGGTCCAGGTGCTCGGCAAGGGCGCCAACGCGGCCGTTGCGGTGGTCGACCTGTTCGAACAGCTGGGGGTGATGGCGCGATGATCCTGGTGCTGGTCGAGACCGACGCGAAGGGCGCCGTCGAGGTGTCCCGCGAGACGCTGACCTTCGCCCGTGACCTGTCGGCGGCCGGGGGCGGCGTGCCGATCGACGCGGTGGTCGTCGGGAGTCCCGCCTGCCCGGTGGAGGAGTTGGCGGCCCAGTTGGCGGCGTACGGCGTGCGTCAGGTGCATCACGCCACCGGCGACGCCTTCAGCGCCTATGGCGGCGCCGCCTGGGCGAGCGCCGTGCAGTCGGTGCGCGAGGCGGCCGGATCCGTGGTGGTGACCGCCGCGGGTACGCCGCGCGGCATAGAGGTGCTGGCCCATCTGGCCGCCCGGCTGGGCGTGGCCATGGCGGCCAACGTGGTGGCCTTCGACGGCCTGGCTCCCTTCACCGTGACCCGGCAGGTCGTCGGCGGTGCCGCGCTCGAGGAGATGGTCCTGGGGGAGCGGCCGGCGATCTTCACCGTCGCCGGTCACGCCGTCGAGGCGTCGCCCGCCGCGGCGCCGGGCGAGGGCCGGGTGGTCACGACGTCGCCCGAGGTGGCAGCGGCCGACCTCGTGGCCCGCGTGGTGTCGGCCGAGCCTGCGCAGGAGGACCTGTCCGGTGGCCTGAAGACGGCCCGGGTGGTCGTCGGTGCCGGTCGTGGTGCCGGCAGCGCCGACGGGTTCGGTGACCTGCTCGAGTTGGTCGACCTCCTTGACGGCTCCCTCGGCGTCTCCCGTGTGGTCACCAGTCTCGGCTGGCGGCCGCACCACGAGCAGGTGGGGCAGACCGGGAGCCGGATCTCGCCGGAGCTCTACGTCGCCTGCGGCATCTCGGGGGCGATCCAGCACTGGGCCGGCTGCGCGAGCGCGAAGACGATCGTGGCGATCAACACCGACCCGGATGCACCGATGGTCGCCAAGGCGCACTACGCGGTCATCGGCGACCTGCACGAGGTCGTTCCCGCGATCAACGAGGAGATCCGTCGTCGGCGTTAGTCTCAGCACCA
Source organism: Nocardioides sp. (assembly GCA_030145945.1). Lineage (GTDB taxonomy): Bacteria > Actinomycetota > Actinomycetes > Propionibacteriales > Nocardioidaceae > Nocardioides. Next base: position 3,028 of record JASLDK010000406.1, on the reverse strand, counting down.
TGAGTGACTGGCGCACGGAGACCGCCGACAAGATCCGGACCCTCGTGCTCGCGTGCGACTGACCATGCACTACATCGGCATCGACCTGGCCTGGGGCGAGCGTCGTCCCACCGGGGTGGCGGTCCTCGACGCAGACGGTCGACTCGTGGCGGTCTCGTCGGTGACGACCGACGACGAGATCGTCGCTGCGCTGGCGGCGTACGACGACGGCGACTGCCTGGTCGCCATCGACGCGCCGATCGTGGTGACCAATCCAACGGGCAACCGTCCCGCCGAGGCCGCCCTCAACAAGGACTTCGCGCGGTTCGACGCCGGGGCGCACCCGACGAACACCGGCCGCGACGAGTTCCGTGAACAACCGCGTGCCGCCCGCATCGCGGCACGGCTCGGGCTCGACATCAACCCGCGTTCGGGCCGGAGTCGTCGGGCGTTCGAGGTCTACCCCCACGCGGCGACGGTCGCGCTGTTCCGACTCGGACGGACGCTGAAGTACAAGAACAAGCCGGGCCGCGACCTCGAGCGGATGCGCGCCGAACTGCTCGTGCTGATCGGCCTGGTCGAGGGCCTCGCAGCCGCGGACCCGTCGTTGCAGGTCGACGTCTCGCCGGCATGGCGGTCGTTGCGTGAGGTTGCCGAGAATGCCCTGCGCAAGAGCGAGTTGCGGATCGTCGAGGACCAGATCGACGCCGTCGTCTGCGCCTATGTCGCACTCTTCGCCGACCAGCGCCCGGATCAGGTCACGACGTACGGCGACCGTGAGACCGGCGCCATCATCACCCCGACCCTGCCAGCGGACCTGGAGCCGACCCCTCGATCGACGGCCTCTCCCGAGGGCGTCGCGGGCGACGTCGGGTCCGCCGTACGGCGCTATGCGGAGATCCAGGGCGGGCTGGTGCCGGTCACCGACCAGTTCGTCGCTCTGGTCACCGACATCCTCGACGAGGCCGGCATCAACTACCTCACGGTCACCGGCCGTGCGAAGTCCGTCTCCTCCTTTGCCGCCAAGGCCGCGCGCACGGTCGACGGCCGCCTGATGTACGCCGACCCCTTCCGCGAGATCACCGACCAGGTCGGCGTACGCATCATCACGTATGTGAACAGTGACGTGCAGGCCGTGGTCGACCTGCTCGATGACCATTTCGTGGTGCACGACGATCGCGACCTCGGCCGGGAGACCGCGAGTGAGGGCCGGTTCGGCTATGCCAGCCGGCACCTGCTCGTCGGGATCGACCCCGTCGACGCGGCCGAACGGGGGGTGCTGGGCGGGCACCAGGCGGCGATCCAGATCCGGACGGTCCTGCAGCACGCGTGGGCGGAGTTCGAGCACGACATCCGCTACAAGGGCACCATCCCGGCCGAGCATGCGCACGACTTCGATCGGCGGTTCACGCTCGCCGCCGGGTTGCTGGAACTGGCCGACCGGGAGTTCTCGACGATCCGGGACCGGCTGCGCGAGGGAGCCGCCGACGCCGACGAGGACCTCGACGACGATGTCGACGACTGGGCGGAGGACGGGGCGGACGACGACGATCCGCGGATCAACCCGCGCGAGCTCGCGGCCTTCCTGGCCGGGCAGTATTCCGACGCCGGCTGGTCGCGCACCGATCACTACGGCTGGATGTCGACCCTGGTCCTCGAGCTCGGCATCACCTCGCTGGCCGCTCTCGGTGCGGTGCTGCGCGAGGTCGACGAGGACGCGATCCGGGAGCGGATGGGCTACCGCTATCCACCCGGCGCCGTACGCCGCCTCGACGACGCGCTGTTGTGGACCTTTGCAGATCGGTACGTCGACCTGCGCAGCAACATGCACCGGGTGCCGGCACTGCGCGCGCGCCTCGCACGGCTCTCGGGCGACTTCTCGAAGAAAGTCTGATCCGGCCTGTCGTATCGACGCCCTGCCGTTCGTGGACGGGGCAGGAGGCGGTCAACGGACCGCCGCGAACCAAGGAGAAGAACGATGACGCACTACTTGATGAGCGTGCACGGCCCGGCCGAGCGCGGGGACTTCGGCGACTACGGTTCGAAGGAGGCGATGGAGGCGGCGTTCGCGGCCACCGGGGCGTTCAACGACCAGCTCAAGGCCGACGGCTACTGGGTCTTCGCCGGTGGCCTGATGCCGGCGACCACCGCGACCGTCGTCGACGGGCAGGGCGAGACTCCGGTGATGACGGACGGTCCCTACCTGGAGACCAAGGAGTACATCGGCGGCTTCTGGGTGATCGATGCTCCGGACCTCGACGTGGCGCTCAAGTTGGCGGCGGCCGGCTCGAGGGCCTGCGGTGGCAAGGTCGAGGTGCGGCCGTTCGAAGGTCTCGCCTGAGCCCTTCGGGGTGGTGCCGTCAGGCGTCGGCGGGCCGTTCGTTGTAGGCGCCCGCCAACTCCTGGCCCGTCAGGGCGTGGATGGCAGCCATGATGTCGTCGGTCGCCTCGCGTCGTGCCTTGCCGGGGGCGACACCGTCGAACCGACCGGTGAAGTCGAGCGGGCGGCCGAACCTCACCGTCACCTTGGCCAGGCGGGGGATCCGGGAGTCGACCGGCTGCAACTGGTCGGTCCCGATCAGTCCGACCGGCACGACCGGAACCCCGGCGGTGAGGGCGAGTTGGGCGACGCCCGTGCGGCCGCGGTAGAGCCGTCCGTCGCGCGAACGCGTGCCCTCGGGATAGATCCCGAAGGCCTCGCCACGGCCGAGCACCTCGAGGGCGACATCGAGCGAGTTGAGCGCGGCCCGGGTGTCGTTGCGGTCGACGGGCACCATGCCCAGACCCTCGAACCAGGTCTTGGACGCCCAGCCCTTCAGGCCGGGGCCGGTGAAGTATTCGGCCTTCGCCAGGAAGACCACCTTGCGTGGCGCCACGATCGGGATCACCACACTGTCGATGAAGCTCAGATGGTTGCTCGCGAACAGCACGGGCCCGTCCAACGGCACGTTGTCGACGCCCTCGATCCGGGGACGCCACACGGCGCGCGCGACCGGAGGGACCACGGCGTGGAGGGCCTCGTAGAGCACGGCCCCAGCCTAAGGCCGTG
>JASLDK010000374.1 GCA_030145945.1 Nocardioides sp. | reverse complement strand
GGCAACAACACCACCGGCCTGGCGGGCGGCTACTGGAAGGGAGCGATGGCGACGGCCCTGAACGGCGGAGCCGGTGGAGGTGGTCGCTACGGCGGCGGCTCCGGAACCGTTGGTGCGGGCGGTGGCGGCGGGTCGTCCCTGGTTCCCGCCGGTGGTGTCGGTCCGACCGCGAGCGATCAGGCTGCCATGGTGAGTTTCTCCCTCATCGCGCCGCAGATCGCAGCGCACGTGGCGCCCGAGGCTCCATGGACCCGCGGACCGGTCACCGTCGACTTCACCTGCACTCCTGGCAGTGTGGCCATCGCCGACTGTCCAGTCCCCGTCACCGTCGACACCGACGGCGCGCACACCGTCCAGGGCACGGTCACCGACGTGGCCGGTGGCACGGCCACCGCCAGCGTCGAGGTGAGGGTCGACCGGACCGGCCCTGAGGTGAGGATTCGCGGAGTGCGCGACGGAGAGACCTATGTCAACCCCCACCAACCGCGCTGCACCGCGACCGACGCACACTCCGGTCCGGCCTCGTGCAGGATCGAACAGACGTCGACGAGAAGGGGGCGTCGTACCGTCACAACCGTGGTCGCGACCGCGACCGATCGTGCCGGCAACACGGCCACCGCAACCACGACGTACGCCGTCCGGCGGGCCCGCACCTATCTGAAGGATGCGGTGGCCGCTGCCGGCGTCTATCTCCTGGCTCCGGCCCGCGGATACCGACTCGTGGTCCTCACCGCGGGCGTCCGGCCGAAGGCCGTCGACCCACAGACCAGGCAGGCGCTCACCTTCCGCAGCGCCGGCACGGTGCGGGGACTGACCCGCTGGCGCGCAGTCCTCATCACGTCGCCACAACTCGGGGACGACGTTCAGACGCTGCGGATTCGGGTCGGCGACTTCCGGCGTACCCTGCGCTTCGCGAAGGCCACCGCGCCCGTCTCCTAATATTGCGGGCATGACGTCGCCCAGCTCCGCCTACGCCACCAAGGGACGCGTCCTCGTCGTCGATGACGACGCGCCGCTGGCGGAGATGCTCGGCATCGTCCTGGGTCAGGAAGGCTTCGAGAGCAAGGTGTGCCCGCGCGGCGATCTTGCACTTGCGGTGTTTCGCGACTACCGACCCGATCTCGTGCTGCTGGACCTGATGCTGCCCGGCAAGGACGGCATCGACGTGTGCAAGGAGATCCGGGCCGAGTCCGGCGTACCCATCGTCATGCTGACCGCCAAGGGCGACACCGTCGACGTCGTGGTCGGGCTCGAGTCGGGTGCGGACGACTACGTCGTGAAGCCGTTCAAGCCCAAGGAACTGGTGGCCCGGATCCGGGCTCGGGTACGCCGGACCGAGCCCGTGCCGCCCGAGACGCTGGCCATCCGCGATGTCGAGATCGACGTGGCCGGGCACGCGGTCACCCGTGGTGGCGTCGAGATCTCGTTGACCCCGCTCGAGTTCGACCTGTTGCTGTGTCTGGCCCGCAAGCCCGGTCAGGTGTTCAGTCGTCAGGTCCTGCTGGAGGAGGTCTGGGGCTACCAACACGCTGCCGACACGCGGTTGGTCAACGTGCACGTCCAACGACTGCGCTCCAAGGTCGAGCACGATCCGGAGCACCCTGAGATCGTGTTGACGGTGCGCGGCGTGGGCTACAAGGCCGGCTCTGCCTGACGTGGTGCGCTGAGATGGCTGGCGCTGGCCGGCTCGTCGAGGGGTTGCGCCGGTCGTGGATCTGGCTCGCACCCCGGTTGCGTCGAGCGTTCACGTTCTGGCGTCGCTCGATCCAGGCGCGGGTGGTGGCGAGCACCCTGGTGCTGTCCGCACTCGTCGTCAGCGGAGTCGGGTGGATCCTCCTGCAACAGACCCGCGACGGCCTGCTGCGTCACCGCGTCGAGGTGGTGCTCGGGGAGGTCGATGCCGAGGTCGCCGACGCACAGGGACGGCTCGAAGCAGCATCGGGGCGCGAGGTCAATGCCAGCGTGCAGCAGCGCGATCTCATCGACCCGATCATCGAGCGCGGCGACAGTCGGGGCTACGCCGTCGTCCTCGCTGGTCCGGAGGAGGATGGGCGGTCGTTGAGCAGCGGCGGTGGTGAATACACCAGCGGCCTCGACCTGGTCAGCATCCCGGAGTCGTTGGAGAAGCACTTCGACGGCCCGGCCCGGACCACGGCCTGGACCTACACCGACATCGTCCGCACCGCGGTCGCCTCGAAGGACACCCGCACCTCCCGGCAGCCGGGGATCGTGGTCGGTTCTCAGGTGCAGCTGCCGTCCGACGGTCAGACCTACACGCTCTACTTCCTCTTCCCGCTGACCGAGGAGCAGGACACGTTGGGACTGGTCGCGCGCGGCCTGTTCACGGCCGCCGGTCTGCTGCTGGTCCTGGTCGCCGGTCTGACCTGGTTGGTGACCCGTCAGGTCGTCAACCCCATCCGGATGGCTCGTCGGGTCGCCGAGCGGCTGGCATCAGGCCACCTGCAGGAGCGGCTCCAGGTGACGGGGGAGGACGACATCGCTCGCCTCGCCTACTCCTTCAACCAGATGGCGACCAGCCTGCAGCGCCAGATCCGTCAGCTCGAGGAGCTCAGCTGGGTGCAGAGACGGTTCGTGTCCGACGTCTCCCACGAGCTCCGAACGCCGCTCACGACCGTGCGGATGGCCTCCGACGTCCTGCATGACGCACGTGACGACTTCGATCCGGCGACCGCGCGGTCCGCGGAGCTCATGCAGGCTGAGCTCGACCGGTTCGAGAACCTGCTGGTCGACCTGCTCGAGGTCAGCCGCTTCGACGCCGGTGTGGCGGTCCTGACGACCGACAACGTCAACCTCGGCGACGTCGTACGCCGGGTGGTGAGCCTGACGCAGCCGCTGGCCGACCAACGAGGTGTGCGTGTGGTCGTGCAAGAGCCCGATCGACCTGTCACCGCCGATGTCGACGTGCGCCGGATCGAGCGGATCCTGCGCAATCTGGTCACGAACGCCATCGATCACGCCCAGGCCGACGACCCGACCGAGGAGGTGCTGGTGCGACTGGCCTCCGACGAGGAGGCGGCCGCGATCACCGTGCGGGACCATGGCGTGGGGCTGGCGCCGGGGGAGGCATCGATGGTGTTCAACCGGTTCTGGCGCTCCGACCCTGCGCGGACCCGCACCAGCGGCGGCACCGGCCTCGGCCTCGCGATCGCGCAGGAGGACGCCCACCTGCACGGTGGCTGGTTGCAGGCATGGGGCCGCACGGGGCATGGTGCCCAGTTCCGCCTGACCGTTCCCCGCCATGTCGGGGGGACGTTGCGGCACAGTCCGCTGCCGCTGGTTCCGCTGGACGCCGCGACCACTGAGGCCGCTGGCGGTGCGGAGGGCACGACCACCGATGTCGTCGTTCCTCCGGAGGCGTCGCGATGAGATTCCTGCGTCACGGGCTCGTCCTCCTCCTGCTCGCTGCCGTGCTGTCGGCCTGCGTCTCACTGCCGACGTCGGGTCCGGTGGTCGAGAGTCGCCGCACGGAGCAGACCGGCATGCGCCGCGCCAGCGACATCGATGCCCGTCCGCCGTCCGCCGGCGCCACCCGGTCCGAGGTCGTCGCAGGCTTCCTCGACGCCATGACGGCGTGGCCGGTGCAGACCAGCGTCGCGAAGAAGTACCTCACCCACCAGGCAGCCGCCGCATGGAACCCGGGCCAGGAGACCATCATCTACGGCGGGTCCTCGCCGCTGCGCGAGAGCGGCGGGACCGTCACCGTCTCGTTGGCCGCGGCGGACCGCCTGGACAGCGTCGGCGCCTGGCGCGGTGCGTTGACCTCGGACGAACTGAGCATCGATCTGCGTCTGAGCGTGGAGGACGGTGAGTTCCGGATCGTTGATCCACCCGACGCGCTCGTCGTACCCGCCAGTTGGTTCCGTCAGCGTCATCGTCAGGTCTCGCTCTACTACTTCGACCCGATCGCCCAGATCCTGGTGCCCGAGCCGATCTTCGTTCCGGAAGGCAACCAACTCGCGACCAGTCTCGTGTCCGGGCTGCTCGCCGGACCGCCCCCGCGGGCCAGGGGAGTGGTGCGCTCGTTCCTCCCGGCGGGCCTGAGCGTGGGACTGTCCGTGCCGGTCACCGACGACGGAGTGGCCGAGATCTCGCTGGTCGGAGAGACACCGAGGATCTCCGACCAGCAGGCACAGTTGATCCTCGCCCAGCTCGCGTGGACCCTGCGGCAGGACCCCACGATCACTGCCTTGCGGGTCAGCATCGGTGGCGTGGACCTGCCCCTGCCGGGGGGCACTGCGCAATACTCCGTCGACGCTGCTGCGGCGGTCGGGCCTGCAGGACCGGGTGTCGGGCGCACTCTCTACGGCATCAGTCGCGGGCGCCTCGTCAGCGGACGTCCCGGCGACCTGAGCCCGGTGTCCGGTCTCTTCGGAAACGACGGATCAGGCATCGACACCATCGCCGTGCGCCCTGACGACCAGGTCGCAGCTGCCACCGACCGGGACGGATCGCGTGTCGTCCTCGCCCCCGTGCGCGCCTCAGCGACCCAGACCGTCCCCCAGGTCGTGCTGTCTGGGGGACGGTATGCCCGGCCCACCTGGGACAGCGCTGGCCGCCTGTGGGTGCTCGAACGACGACCTGGTGGCTCCGTCGTCTGGCTGATCGAGGACGGACGAGCACGTGAGGTCGACGTCCCCGGGATCACGGGTGCACGAGGGCGCGCCCTGATCGCCAGCCGTGACGGGACCCGGCTGATCGGTGTGGTGCACACCGCGGCTGGAGACGAGGTGGTCGGCGCCCGTGTGTTCATCGGCGGTCGCGGCAAGGTCACGCGGACCGGACGCCGGTTCCTGGTGCGCCCCGCTGAGGACGGCGTCATCACGGACCTGTGCTGGACCAGCCCGATCCGGGTCGGGATCCTGACGACCACCGCGCCGGACAGTCTGTACGAGGTCGACGTCCAGGCCGCCGACGGCGCCACCGTCGGCGTCGACGTACTCGCCAGCGTGGTCTCCGGCACGGTCCTCGGCATCGCCGGATCCCCGGTCGCCCAGAGTCCTCTCTTCTCCCTGCGGACCGATCAGTACGTCGACATGGTCGGGCAGCGCTCCTACGAAATCGCCCCCGACGGGCTGAGCGCGCTGGACTACGCCGGCTGACCGGGACCGGTCGCGCCCGTCATCCACAGGGCGTCGCGGAGCAGTTGCCCGAGCAGCACCATCCTGCTGAAGTGGCGCCATGACCAGGCACGTGCCGAGCACCCGGGCACTGCTCGCCGACGGCTTCGTCGACCTGGTCCTCGGCTCCCACTGTGTCGCCTGCAACCGTCCCGGACGACCGCTGTGCCCCACATGCCAGGCCGACCTTCCCACGCACGCGAGCCCACACTGGCCGACCCCGACGCCCTCCGGTCTGGCCGAGCCTTTCGCCGTCGGCGACTACGACGGTGTCCTCCGGGCGCTCGTCATCGCCCACAAGGAACGACGGGTGCTGGCGCTCGCATCGCCC
>JASLDK010000370.1 GCA_030145945.1 Nocardioides sp. | reverse complement strand
GGTTCGACCCCGCCCACTAGGCTCCAACGCGTGAGTCGGGTGAGTGATTGGCCGCGGGTGCAGTTGCATGTCGTGACCGGCAAGGGCGGCACCGGGAAGTCCACGGTCGCCTCCGCCCTGGCGCTGGCACTCGCCACCAAGGGCAAGAACGTGCTGCTCTGCGAGGTCGAGGGCCGCCAGGGCATCGCCCGGATGTTCGACGTCGACCCACTGCCCTATCAGGAGCGACGCCTCGCGACCGGGCTCCCGGAGGAGTCGGACGGCGAGAGCGGCCGGGGTGTCGTCCACGCCCTGCACATCGACGCCGAGTCGGCGTTGCTCGAATACCTCTCGATGTACTACCGCCTCGGTCGCGCCGGCAAGGCACTCGACAGGTTCGGCGTCATCGAGTTCGCGACCACGATCGCGCCCGGCGTACGCGATGTGTTGTTGACCGGCAAGGTCTACGAGGCCGTGCAGCGCAACAGTCGCAACAAGTTCGCGATCGAGTACGACGCCGTCGTGCTCGACGCGCCGCCGACGGGACGGATCACCCAGTTCCTCAACGTGAGCAACGAGTTGGCGGGGTTGGCGAAGGTCGGCCCGATCAAGTCGCAGTCCGACACGATGATGACGCTCTTCCGTTCACCTCGTACGGCGGTCCACCTGGTCACGGTGCTGGAGGAGATGCCGGTCCAGGAGACCGCCGACGGCATCGCTGAGTTGCGGGCGGCCCGACTCCCGGTCGGAGGAGTGATCGTCAATCAGGTCCGGCCTCGCGACCTGAGCGCGGAGGCGCTCGCGGCGGCTGCCGACGGCACCCTCGACCGGGCGCGGATCGAGCAGGACCTGACCCGTGGCGGCATCGAGCCGACCCCGGCGCTCATCGACGGCCTGCTGTCGGAGGCCGCCGACCACGCCGAACGTCGTGCGCTTGAGGACTCCCAGCGCGACCTGGTCGCCAAGATGGACGTGCCGTCGTACGAACTGCCGCGGATGGCTGGTGGCATCGACCTCGGCGGGCTCTACGAGCTGGCTCGCCTCCTCCGCGCGCAAGGGATGGGATGAGCCATGGCCCGCAACACGCCTCACCGACCGACCCGCGTCGGCCCGGCCACCCACCGACAGGCGGGTCCGCTCGACGTCGACGCCCTGCTCGACGACCCGGTCACCAACATCATCGTGTGCTGCGGTTCGGGCGGGGTCGGCAAGACCACGACCAGCGCCGCGCTGGCATTGCGGGCGGCCGAGCGCGGCCGCAAGGTCGTCGTCCTCACCATCGACCCGGCCCGCCGTCTCGCCCAGTCCATGGGCATCGAGCAGCTGGGCAACACTCCCTCACCGGTGCTGGGCGTGCAGGGCGAGGGCAGTCTCGACGCGATGATGCTGGACATGAAGCGCACCTTCGACGAGGTGGTGCTCGCGCAGGCCAGCCCGGAGAAGGCCAAGCAGATCCTGGCCAATCCCTTCTACATCGCGCTGTCGAGCTCGTTCGCGGGCACGCAGGAATACATGGCGATGGAGAAGCTCGGCCAGTTGCACCGTGAGCACGTCGGCAGCGGGCCCGACTCGTCGGGCACCTACGACCTGATCGTCGTCGACACCCCGCCGTCGCGGTCGGCCCTCGACTTTCTCGACGCACCGGAGCGGCTGTCCAGCTTCCTCGACGGCCGTTTCGTCCGTCTGCTGCTGGCACCTGCCAAGGGGCCGGCGAAGCTGATGACCGCCGGCTTCAGTCTGCTCACCAACGCGTTGACCCGGATCCTGGGCGCCCAGTTCCTCAAGGACCTGCAGACCTTCGTCACCGCGCTCGACACGGTCTTCGGCGGGTTCCGCCAGCGCGCCCAGCAGACCTATTCGCTGCTCAAGCACGACGGTACGGCGTTCCTGGTGGTCGCCGCCCCCGAGGCGGATGCGCTGCGGGAGGCCGAGTACTTCGTCGAGCGGCTCAGCGAGGACGACATGCCGCTGGCCGGCCTCGTCGTCAACCGGGCCAGCCCCGACCCGGCCGGTGACCTGTCGACCGACGAGGCGAATGCCGCTGCCGAACGGCTACGCCGCGACGACCCCCAGTCGGTCACCGCCGGGCTGCTGCGCCTGCACGCCGACCGGATGCGCATGGTCCAACGGGAGCGGGTCCTGCGCGACCGGTTCGCTGCGGCACACCCCCAGGTCGCGACGGCCGTCGTACCCGCTCTGGCGGGCGACGTCCACGACCTCGACGGGCTGCGTGCCATCGGGGCATTGCTGGCTCAGCGGAGCTGAACCGGTCCGGCGTACGAAAGAGGTCCGGTCAGACCGGCATCGACGAGTCGCGTGCGTCCTCGAGCACGGTGCGCCACGACGCGTTCGGGCGGCGACGCAGGAGCGCACGACGCTCCCGCTCGGTCATGCCGCCCCAGACGCCCCACTCGATCTGGTTGTCGAGCGCCTCAGCGAGGCACTCGGTGCGCACGATGCAGCTGCTGCAGACCTGCTTGGCCTTGTTCTGCTCGGCGCCACGAACGAAGAGCTGGTCCGGCTGCTGTTCCCGGCAGGCGGCGCGCGATGCCCAATCCTCAACCCACATATTGGTCCCCTGACCTGTCCCACATCCGAGATGCCAACACCCCCACAGCGTTCGGTCATCTCGACGACTACAAAGTAAAGGAAGATCACCAACCTGCGATATCGCTCGTTGGACCCAACCTGACTAGTCACATCGGGCCATGTCCCCTGACCCCCGCTGCGACCCCCGCCCGGCCATGGGCGGGTCGTGGTCGTGCACGACGAGTCGGGTGGGATGGGAGCGTTCCCGTACCCTGAGCGCATGTCGCGCACCGGATCCGACCGTCTGCCTCCGGGCAGGATCGCCTCCCACCTCGGCGTGATGCTGATGGTCGCCGTCGTGCTCGGCGTCGTCGTGTCCGGTCTCGCCATCCCCTTCGCCGGGCTGCTCGGCTTCTCTGCCCGCAATGTCTCCGAGTCGGTCGACGAACTCCCTCAGGAGCTCGAGACCGAGCAGCTCCCGCAGCGCACCGAGATCCAGGACGTCAACGGCCAGACGATCGCGACCCTCTACGACCAGAACCGGGTCAACGTCCCGCTGCGGCAGATCTCCCGCACCATGGTCGAGGCGATCGTCGCGATCGAGGACTTCCGCTTCTACCAGCACGGTGCGCTCGACGTGAAGGGCACCATGCGTGCGCTGTTCACCAACCAGGCCTCCGGCGGCGTCGCCCAGGGCGGTTCGTCGATCACCCAGCAGCTGGTCAAGCTCACCCTGCTCAACCAGGCCGAGACCGATGCGGAGCGCAAGGCGGCGACCGACGACACCTACGGTCGCAAGCTGCGCGAGTTGCGCTACGCAATCGCGCTGGAGAAGCGACACAGCAAGGACTGGATCCTCGAGCGCTATCTCAACACCGCCTATTTCGGTGACGGGGCGTACGGCGTCCAGGCCGCCGCCCAGCACTTCTTCAGCGTGAACGCCAAGGACCTCAACCTGCGCCAGGCAGCGCTTCTCGCCGGCCTCGTGCAGAGCCCTGAGGCCTACAACCCGACCAGGAACAAGGCCCAGGCGACGGTCCGTCGCAACGTCGTGCTCGGTCGGATGGCCCAGCTCGGCGTCGTACCCCAGGCTGACGCCGACAACGCCAAGGCACGCAAGCTCGGTCTGCGCGTGCAGAACCAGCCCAATGGTTGCGTGAACTCCCAGGCCCAGTTCTTCTGCGACTACGCCGTGCGCTGGCTGATGACCGACCCCGAGCTCGGTGCGACCCCGCAGGACCGGCACCGGCTGATCTTCAACGGCGGCCTGACCATCAAGACCACCATCGACATGCGCGACCAGAAGGCCGCCCAGGACTCCGTGTCCGCGCACGTCTACAAGGACGACCTGGCAATCGGGGGCCTCGCCCTGATCGAGCCCGGCACGGGTGACGTGAAGGCACTCGCCCAGTCCCGCCCGATGGGCAAGAAGAAGGGCGAGACCTTTCTCAACTACACCGTGCCCACGGCGTACGGCGACGCGGCGGGCTTCCAGCCGGGCTCGACGTTCAAGGCGTTCGTGCTGGCCGCGGCGATCAGCCAGGGTGTTCCGCTGACGCAGCGCTTCCCCGCACCCAACCCAGGTCGATTCCCACTCAACGAGTTCCAGACCTGCGACGGGCCCTACCAGAGCAGCGAGATCTGGACGCCCAAGAACTCCACGAGCTCGTCGGCCAACCCGAATCTCTACGAGGGCACCCAGAAGTCGGTCAACACCTTCTTCATCAACCTCGAGAAGCAGATCGGCATCTGCGAGCCGTGGAAGTTGGCGCGCGAGATGGGCATCAACGAGCTCACCAAGAACGACATCAAGCCCGCCTTCACCCTGGGTGTCGTCGGTGTGAGCCCCTTGGAGCTGGCCGAGGCCTATGCGACCTTCGCTGCCGAGGGTCTGCACTGTGCTGCTCGTCCGGTCACGCAGATCGCGGACACCGAGGGAACGGTCGTCAAGAAGTATCAGAAGAACTGCACCCAGGTGCTCGCGAGCCCCGTCGCCAACGCCGTCAACGACGTGCTCCGTGGTGTCGTCTCCACGGGCGGGTTCGCCGCAGCGCAATATCCCGGCCAGCCGGCAGCCGGCAAGACCGGTACGACGAACGGCAACTTCTCGGTCTGGTTCGCCGGCTACACCCCCAACCTGGCTGGCGCCGCGATGGTCGCGGGCGTCAACTCCCAGGGCCATCCCGAGTCACTCGACGGCAAGTCCGTCGGTGGCAGGACGCTCTACTCCTCGTCAGGTTCGACGACCGCCGGACCGATCTGGGGCGACGCCTTCAAGGTGATCGCGGCCTGGCTCGACGACGTCGACTTCGTGCGTCCGTCCTCCTCCGACGTCGCGGGCCTGCTCACCCCGGTCCCGCCGCTGTCCGGCAAGTCGTACGACGAAGCCGCCCAGATCCTGCAGGGTCTCGGCTTCACCGCGGCCAACGGCGGCACCGTCGACTCAGCCGTTCCCGCAGGCATGGTCGCGTGGTCGGCTCCCGGGACCGGCGCCCAACTCGCCGCCGGTGACGTCGTCACCCTCTACATCTCTGACGGCACGCCGAAGAAGAAGCACAAGAAGAAGAACCAGGGCGCCGGATCCACCGACCCCGGCACCACCACACCCCCGGTCGCACCGCCCGGCAACAACGGCAATGGCAACGGTCACGGGAACGGCAACAACGGGAACGGCAACGGCTGATCTCGCTGGGTCGCGCCGGACAGGCTGCGGCCAGGCCTTGTGCGTCACAATCGTGCCGTGCGCATGGTTGTGACAGCATCTGGCATCTCAGCGGCATCACAACCGTGCTGGATGCATGGTTGTAACGCAGCCCCGGGCAGATCGCGCGCTCGACTACTGACCGGGCGCCTGTGGAGAGCGAGAGCAGGTCGCGGCGGATCGGCGCATGCTGTCACGGGTGACGACACTCTCGGGATCCTTCACCACGCACCGACCATTCCTTCGCTCGGATGCGATCGCCGCCGGAATCGATCCTCGCGTCCTGCGCGGCGCTCGCTTTCGGCGGTTGTTCCGCGGAGTCCTGGTCGACGCATCGGTGCCGCTCACCCCGAGACTCCGGGTGGAGGCAGCCCTACTGCCCTTCGGGGATAGCGCGTTCGCGAGCCACGCCTCAGCCGCCCGTCTCCTCGGCATCCCGATCCCCAACCTCCCCGAAGAATGGGTGACGGTCACCGACCCGAACGACAGACGTGCCCGCGAGGGGATCCGCTGCGTCCAACGCTCGCCCACGACGGACCTCCTCGCCATCGGCGGCATCCGCATCTCCGGATACTGCCGCGTCTTCCTCGAACTCTCCGATCTGCTGACCCTGGTCGACCTGGTCATCGTCGGCGACCATCTCGTCCAGAAGGGCAAGGTCACTCCCGCCGATCTGATCGAGGCGGCCCAGACGTCGCGGCTGCCCGGGCCGAGCCTGGCCCGACAGGCGGCGCGGTTCGTCCGCGCCGGCGTCGACTCACCGATGGAGACGCGACTGCGGATGTTGCTCGTGCTGGCCGGATTGCCCGAACCAGAGGTCAATCATCTGATCCGTGACGAGACGGGACACATCGTCCGCCGCTACGACCTGTGGTACGCCGCGTCAGAGACGCTTGTCGAATACGAAGGTCGCCAGCACGCCGACAACGAGGCGCAATGGCATTCCGACATCACCCGGCGTGAAGAACTCGATGAACGCAACCGCCGGCTGCTGACCGTCACGAGCCGGGGCATCTACGCCGACCCGGCGGGCACGCTGACCCGGATTCGTCGGGTCCTCGCGGCACGCGGAGAACCCGGCGTACCCCGCACCTTGTCGGACGCCTGGCGAGCGCATTTCCCCGGCTACGGATGAGCGTGCGGTCACTACCCTGCTCCACGCATGGTTGTTGCAGCGTTCAACGCCTGAGCATCGCCACAACCGTGCTCGGTGCACGGTTGCGACAGCGGTCTACCCCAACTGGCGGCGGACCTCCGCGGCCACGGCGGCACCGTCGGCGCGGCCCTTGACCTGCGGGGTGACGATGCCCATCACCTTGCCCATGGCCTTGGGTCCGGCACCGGCGGCACCCGCCTGCTCGACAGCGGCCGTGACGATCGCAGCGATCTCCTCCACCCCGAGCTGCTCGGGCAGGTAGTCCTGGAGCACCGCGGTCTCGGCACGCTCCTTGGCGGCGCTCTCAGGGCGGTTGCCCTCCTCGAACGCGACCGCGGCCTCGCGTCGCTTCTTCGCCTCAGCCGCCAGCACCGTGAGGACCTCGTCGTCGGTGAGCTCCTTGGCGACCTTGCCCGCCACCTCGGCGTTGGAAATGGCGGTGAGGACCATCCGCAGCGTGGAGGAGCGGATGTCGTCACGGGCCTTCATGGCGGTGGTCAGGTCAGCGCGCAGTCGGTCCTTGAGGTTGCTCATGCCTAGATTCTGCCTGCCGTGGGTGAGACTGGACCAATGGGATTCGGACGCGCACTGCTCGGGGCCGCCGGACTCGGTTTGGGCACCGGCGCCGCGGTCACGTCGTACGCGTTGTGGGAAGCGCGCCAGTACACCCTCCGCAGGTACGACGTCGCGCTGCTGCCGTCCGGCATGAAGCCGTTGCGGGTGCTGCACCTCAGCGACATCCACATGACGCCCGGGCAGGCACGCAAGCAGTCCTGGATCCGCGACCTTGCCCGCCTCGAGCCGGACCTGGTCGTCGACACGGGCGACAACCTCGCCCACCGTGCGTCCGTGCCGGTCGTGCTCGACAGCCTCGGCAGCCTCCTCGACCGGCCGGGCGTCTTCGTGCACGGCTCCAATGACTACTTCGAGCCGGGTTTCCGCAACCCTCTCGGCTATCTGCGACTCGACTCGAAGCGCTACACCGACGTCCCCCCGTTGCCGTGGCGCGACCTCAGCGCTGGGATGACCAACGCCGGGTGGGTCGATCTCACCAACCGCCGCGGAGGTTTGACGGTCGGCGAGACCGTCCTTGCGTTCGCCGGGGTCGACGACCCCCACCTCGGGTACGACGACCTGGCGGCCGTCGCAGGCCCTGCTGACGAGAGCGCCGACCTCCGTCTCGCAGTGGCGCACGCGCCGTACCTCCGAGTTCTCGACCAGTTCGCCGCCGACGGGTACGACGCGATCATCGCGGGTCACACCCACGGCGGACAGGTCCGCATGCCATGGCCCGGCGGCTCACGGGCCTATGCCACCAACTGCGACCTCGAGCCCGCTCGCGCCCGCGGCCTCCACCGACACCCCGCGGATTCCGCGGCAGGCGATCCGGGGTCGTCGTGGCTGCACGTGTCCGCCGGCCTGGGCGCGAACCCCTACCTTCGGGTCCGGATCGCCTGCCGTCCCGAGGCGACCCTGCTGACCCTGCTGCCGCGCCCCTCACGTTGATCCCGATTGCGAGTCCCGGCAGCCGCTCCGCTATGCTCCAGTGCTTGTGAGTCGGCTTCTCCGGAAGCTGAATCATGGCGGGCTGTGGCGCAGCTTGGTAGCGCGCCTCGTTCGGGACGAGGAGGCCGCAGGTTCAAATCCTGTCAGCCCGACCGTGTGATGTCGCAAGACATCGGTGACAGACGGACCCACGCAAGCGTGGGTCCGTCTGTCGTTGTGCGACGCCCGCCGATCGGGCAGGCACGCCGCGACGCGACTGCCGTGACACACTTCCTCCATGTCAGACGAGCAGGACAAGCTGAAGCTCAGCTTGGAGCCGCCCAAGCTGTTCGGGCGGAAGAAGAAGGCGGCCGAGCCCGCCAAGGCCGCGGCGCCCGCACCTGCCGCCCAGCAGGCCAAGGCTCCTGTCGTGGCCGAGGCGCCCGAGCCGATCGTCGAACCAGCAGCTGTTCCAGCGGCCGAACCCGTCGTCGAGGCTGCTCCGACGCACGAGCTCGCAACGGACGAGCGGACCGTCGTGACCGAACCGGAACCCGAGGCGACGACCGTCCTCCCCCAGGTCACCGAGCCCGAGCCTGTCGTCGAGCCGGAGCCGGAACCCGAGCCGGAACCCGAGCCGGAACCCGAGCCGGAACCCGAGCCCGAGCCGGAAGTGGTCGCCGAACCTGCGCCTGCTCCCGTCGCCACGCCCGCGCCGCAACCGACGGCGATGGAGCCGACACCCGAGCAGGTCCGGATCGTGCACGAGCCGGTCGACGATGTCGCCCGCGAGGACGCGGAGATCGCGGCTCTCAACGCTGGCGGACCGCTGTTGACCGTCTATCGGGCCGCGGCCGTCACCGGCCTCGTGGTGGGCGCGGCGATGGTGGTGCTGACCTGGTTGTCCCTGCGCGGCTGCGAGGCCGTGCGCGGAACGTCGTCGTGCGGCGGCGGGCCGGGGTTCATCCTGTTGGTCGCGACGTTCGCGCTGAGCGTCCTGATCGGCGCGCAGCTGTTGAAGGCCTTCTCGATCCCGGATCCCGGCAGCAGCAGCTTCCTGGCGGTCGGCCTGGTGGCGGTGGTCGCCCTGCTGTTCCTGATCGACCTGCTGGACCACTGGTCGAGTCTGATCATCGTGCCGCTGCTCAGCATCGCCGGATATGTGGCGTCGGTGTGGGTGACCAAGACCTTCGTCGACGCGACCGACGAATAGCCGCGTCCGGCGAACCCAGAACGAAGCAGAACACCCCGCCCGATGGGCGGGGTGTTCTGCAACGTGGAAGAGATCAGCGAGCGGCGGCGATCAGTTCCGCGATCTGCACGGTGTTGAGCGCGGCGCCCTTGCGCAGGTTGTCGTTGCTGATGAACATCGCGAGCCCGCGGTCGCCGTCGACTCCCTCGTCGGCGCGGATCCGGCCGACGTACGACGGGTCCTTGCCCGCTGCCTTGCGCGGGGTCGGGATCTCCTCGAGCTGGACGCCAGGCGCGCCGGCGAGCAGTTCGCGCGCCTTCTCCGGGGTGATCGCCGAGGCGAACTCGGCGTTCACGGCGAGCGAGTGGCCGCTGAAGACCGGCACGCGCACGCAGATGCCGGACACCTTGAGCTCGGGCAGATCGAGGATCTTGCGCGACTCATTGCGCAGCTTCTGCTCCTCGTCGGTCTCGTTCAACCCGTCGTCGACGAGCGAACCCGCGAGCGGGAGCACGTTGTAGGCGATGTTCTCGACGTACGGCGCCGGCTCACCCAGCGCGACGGCCTCACCGTCGTAGGCGAGCGGACGCGGGTCCTCGATGGCCTCGACGCTGGAGGCGAGGGCCTCGACGCCGGCGACGCCCGAGCCCGAGACGGCCTGGTACGTCGACACGACGAGCCGCTCGAGCCCGGCGGCGTCGTGGAGCACCTTGAGGATCGGCATGGCGGCCATGGTCGTGCAGTTGGGGTTGGCGATGATGCCGCGCCCGGCCTCGATGACGCCCGACATCGCACCGGGGTTCACCTCGGAGACGACGAGCGGAATGGCCGGATCCTTGCGGAAGGCCGAGGAGTTGTCGACGACGATCACGCCGGCGTCCACGAACCGCTG
>JASLDK010000296.1 GCA_030145945.1 Nocardioides sp. | reverse complement strand
GTTGGAGAAGAACTCGAGCGGGACCAGCAGCGGGTACATCGCCGGGCTGACGCCGGACGGCACGCACTGCAGCTTGAGGTAGCCGATCAGACCGTGCTTGCGAACGCCGACCGCGTTGTAGACGACCCAGCTCAGACCGGCCAGTGCGTAGGCCATCGAGGCACGCGAGAAGGTCGGGAACTGGATGAACGGGATCGAGGCGAACAGGTTGTTGACCAGGATGAAGAAGAAGACCGTGACCAGGTAGGGCACGAACCTCGCGAAGTCGTGGCTGCCGATGATGTCGCGGCCGATGCTGTTGCGCACCATGCCGTAGGCCGACTCGCCGGCGAACTGCAGCTTGCCCGGCACGAGCGCGCCCTTGCGGATGGCGGCATAGAAGAAGACGAAGACGAGGATCGCGGCCAGCACGAGCTGGAACATCGGCTTCGTGATCGCCGTGTCGGCGACGCTGAAGAAGCCCGGCAGATCGAAGTTGCCCGGGCCCGGGGCGGTGAAGCCCTCGCTGCTCTCGGCTGCGATGGTGGCGCTGGCTGCGATGGTCACCAGGTCTCCTCTGCGTTCACTGCTCGTCCGGACTGTCTGACTTGGGGCTTGCTGGCGGTGCTGGTTCCGTGATGCGGAACCGGGCGGCGGTCTGGTAGATCCCCAGCGCGGCACCCGCGAGGATGCCCACAGCAACGAGGAACGTGGTGCCCAGCCACCTGTCCGCGAGCCAGCCGAGAAAGCCGTAGAACGCGACCCCGGCCACGACGTAGCCGAACGCATGCCACGGATCGCCCTGTGGCTGCTCTTTGGGGGCAGTCTCCTCGGGCTGACTCATTGCGCCCCGGACAATAGCAGTCGTTGAGGGTCATCGCGCACCTGCCTCGGTCCGGACGTCCGCGTCCGCGCAAGCAGTCGGTTCGAAGGCCGGAATGCGCGCCGTCACGGCCATGCGGATCTGGGCGGCGATCCAGACGAAGGCGCCCAGGATGATGGCCGCACCGAGCCAGTCACGGTCGATCTCGTGGTCCAACAGACCCGAGCGCGAGAGCGCCACGAAGACGAGCGCCATCACCAGCACCTGGAGGGTGTAGGTCATCAGGGCGAAGAGCAATGACGCCGCTGGCATCACACGCGAGACGACATCGACGGCGAAGGAGCCGAAGGCGAAGACGCCGACGGCGATCGCTCCCCCGACGGCTGCGCCGAGAGCGCCCGAGGAGCCGGCGGCGGCAGCTGCGATCCCGCAGAGAATGGCTTCCGCGGCCACGGCGACGACGGCCGCACGCGTCACCACGGAGGGTGCTCGGTGCGGATTCTGCGTCATCGGCGGCCGTCCTGATCGTCGCGGTCGTCACGTGCCGGAAGCGTGTTCCGGGACTTCGTGAAAGTTATCACAAAGTCGGGGACTGCTCCGAATCCTCAACCCTCTCCGCGCTTTCCTCATGGTCCTCTGTCGGGTCGTGGACCCACGGCAGGGCGAAGGTCAGGCCCACCGTGACGACGAGCGCGACGCCCAACCCGATCCACACCACCGGACCGGTGAAGACGCTGGCGAGCACGACACCGAACGCGATCAGGCCCGCCCACAACCACATGATGATGACCGCCCGACGGTGCGAATGCCCGATCTCGAGAAGGCGGTGATGCAGGTGCTGCTTGTCGGGCGCGAACGGCGAGCGGCCAGCCCGGGTCCGACGTACGACGGCCATCACCAGATCGGCCAACGGGACGATCAGGATCAGGATCGGCAGTGCGAACGGAAGCACGACCGGCAGCATGCTGGCCCTCGCCCCGTCTGCCCCTTGGACGAGGTCACCCGGCGGGAACTGGGTCGTGATCGTGATCGCCGTCGCTGAGAGGACCAGGCCGATCAGCATCGATCCGCTGTCGCCCATGAACAACCGGGCAGGGTGGAAGTTGTGCACGAGGAAACCTGTGCACACACCCGTCAGTGCAGCGGCGAGCAACGCACCGGTCGTCGCCAACGGCAGGTCGTTGAGATAGGCCAACGCGTAGCAGAACAGGAAGAAGGCAGCTGCGCTGATCCCGATGACACCGGCCGCCAGGCCGTCGAGCCCGTCGATGAAGTTGACCGCGTTGACGGTCGCCAGCACGACGAAGGCGGTCAGCAGGGCACCCTGGCTCGGATCGAGTGCGAGCACCTCGCCGGTCGACTGGTAGAAGTAGTTGAACTGGATGCCCGAATAGACCAGGACGCCGACGGCGAGGACCTGGCCACCGAACTTCGTCAGTGCATCCAACTCGAAGATGTCGTCGACCACCCCGACGGCACAGACCAGCGACCCTGCGATCAGCACGGGCAACACATCGCTGGAGAACGGGTTGCGCGTGCTCAGGAAGGGCAGCTGCTGGGCGACGAGGTACGCCGCCCACAGTCCGCCGAGCATCGCCACGCCGCCGAGATAGGGGATGGGCTCGGCGTGCACGTCGCGGTCGCGAACCTTGGCGACCGCTCCCGTGCGCAGTGCCAGCTCCCGAGCCACGACCGTCAGCAGGTGCGTGACGATCCCGGCAACGAGGAAGACGACGAGATATTCACGCATCGGTGGGCGAGGTCTCCTCCGGTGCCTCCACCTCGGGCTCCACCTCGACCGTCACACCGTGCTCGACGAGCGCTGCGTCCAGGTCAGCGACCGGGATGGCACCGAGGCGCAGCAGGCGAGGACGCTCGGAGGTGGCATCGACGATGGTGGACGGCAGGCCACCCGTCGACGTACCGCCGTCGACGATGACCGCGACCGACTCCCCCAACATTGCTCGGGCACCGTCGGCGTCCAGGGCGGCCGGGCTTCCCGACAGGTTGGCCGAGCTGACCGCCAGGGGGCCGGTGCGGTCGAGCAACTGCCGGGCGAAGTCGTGATCGGGCATCCGGATCGCAACGGTGCCCTTGGTCTCGCCGAGGTCCCACTGCAGCGAGGGCTGCTGGTGGCACACGATCGTCAGCGCACCCGGCCAGAACGCATCGACCAGAGGAGCGACGTACGCCGGCACCCGGGTCGCCAACGCCTCGAGCGTGCCCCTGGTCCCGACGAGCACAGGCGGCGGCATCTCGCGACCCCGTCCCTTGGCTGCGAGGAGACGGGCGACCGCGTCCGGGTCAAAGGCGTCCGCGCCGACGCCGTACACGGTGTCCGTGGGGAGGACGACGAGACGCCCGAGTCGCACGGCACGACTCGCGGCATCCAGCGCGGCCTCGCGCTCGTCGTCGGACCCGGTCGGGAACAGCTCGGCGCTCACGCGCCCCATCCTCGCACCGTCGTTGCACCAGAGCGCGGGCGGCGTGCCGTGAGATAGCGCGCCCGACCGGAGAGATCGCGGTGGTCGCGCACCTCGTCCCATCGTCCGTCCTGACTGAAGACGGCGGGCGCTGAGACTCCTTGGACGTCGGCATGCTCGACGCCGATCACCCCGCCCGACCGCAACAACTTCAGCCCTCGTCGGGCCAGGACCCGGATCGCATCCAGGCCGTCGTCGCCGGAGAAGAGCGCCAGGTGGGGGTCGTGGTCACGAGCCTCGGCGGCGACCGACTCCCAGGCCTCGAGTGGCACGTAGGGCGGATTGCTGACGACCACATCCACCTGGCCGACGAGGTCGTCGAAGGCCGTGGCGAGGTCGCCGAGACGGAGTTCGACATCCGTGCCGCTCAGGTTGCGCTCGGCCCAGGCATGGGCCGGCGGGTCGAGCTCCACCGCGAACACCTTGGCCTGTGGCGCCTCGTCGGCGATGCTCTTGGCGATCACTCCGGACCCGGTGCACAGGTCGACCACGATCGGGACCCGGCCCTCCTCCAGGACGCTCCGGGCCCGATCGATCGCCCACCCCGCCAACAGCTCGGTCTCCGGACGCGGCACGAAGACACCCGGGCCGACCTCGACCGAGACGTGCCGGAACCAGGCGACCCCGAGGAGGTGCTGCAGCGGCTCCCGAGCGACGCGACGCGCCACCAGTTCGTCGTACCGGCTGCGTTGGGCTTCGTCGACCTCGCCGACAGTGGCGAGCAGGCCGCGGGTGGTGCCGAGGACATGTGCGAGCAACTCGGCAGCGTCGTACTCCGGGCTGGGGACGTCGGCGCCCGCCAGGTGCTGGGCCGCTTCGAGGACGAGGATCCTGGCGTTGGGCACGTCAGTCCTCGAGCGCGGCGAGGCGGGCAGCCATGTCGGTCTCGACGCACGAGTCGAGCACCGGCTGCAGGTCGCCGTCCAGGACGTGATCGAGGTTGTAGGCCTTGTAGCCGGTGCGGTGGTCGGAGATCCGGTTCTCCGGGAAGTTGTAGGTGCGGATCCGTTCGGACCGGTCGACCGTTCGGACCTGACTGCGTCGGGCGTCGCTCGCCTCGGCGTCCGCCGCCTCCTGTGCTGCTTGCAGCAGCCGGGCGCGCAGGATGCGCATCGCCTGGTCCTTGTTCTGCAACTGCGACTTCTCGTTCTGACAGCTCACCACGATGCCTGTCGGCACGTGCGTGATGCGCACCGCCGAGTCCGTCGTGTTGACGCTCTGGCCGCCTGGCCCCGAGGAGCGGAAGACGTCGATGCGCAGGTCGTTGTCGTTGATCTCGACGTCGACCTGCTCGGCCTCCGGCATGACGAGTACGCCGGCGGCGCTGGTGTGAATGCGCCCCTGCGACTCGGTGACCGGAACTCGCTGGACACGGTGCACACCGCCTTCGAACTTCAGCAGGGCGTACGGCGTCTGGCCGGGCTCACTCGCTCCCGATGCCTTCACCGCAACGGTCACGGACTTGTAGCCGCCGAGGTCGGACTCGGTCGAGTCGAGAATCTCGGTCTTCCAGCCGCGGCGCTCGGCATAACGGCTGTACATCCGCAGCAGGTCGCCCGCGAACAGGGCGCTCTCCTCGCCCCCCTCCCCCGACTTCACCTCGAGGAGGACGTCCTTGTCATCCGCGGGATCGCGTGGCACCAGGAGCCGACGCAGACGCTCTGCGGCCTGCTCCCGCTGCTCGAGCAACTCGTCGACCTCGTCGGCGAATGCCGCGTCGTCAGCAGCCAGCTCGCGAGCCGCGTCCGCGTCATCGCCGTACTGCTGCCACTCCCGCCAGGTCGCGATCACCGCGTTCAGCTCGGCGTAGCGTCGGTTGAGGGTGCGCGCGAGTCGGGCATCGGCGTGCGTCTCGGGACGGGCGAGCTTCGACTCGAGGTCGGCGTGCTCGGTGAGCATGCCCTCGACGGCTTCGAACACCGGTGGGACTCCTTCGTGGGGGTGCATGAATTGCCCGACAAGGTCGGCGGAAATGGCGAACGCCGGTCCACCCCGACAGGGGCGGACCGGCGCTCGAAGGTTGCTACTTCTTGCCGTAGCGGGCCTCGAAGCGGGCCACGCGACCGCCGGTGTCGAGGATCTTCTGCTTGCCGGTGTAGAACGGGTGGCACTGCGAGCACACGTCGGCGTGAATCGTGCCGGAGGTCGCGGTGCTGCGGGTGGTGAACGATGCGCCACAGGTGCAGGTCACCTGGGTCACGACGTAGTCGGGGTGGATGTCCTTCTTCATGGTGTCCTCTCACGGGGGTCCGGGTCGTCGCGCGGGTTGCGGGACGTGAACCGGAGCCAACAGGCGATTCTACGGACGACGGGGCCGCCGCCCAAATGCCAACGACGTCCCAGCCGGGCGGCCGGGGTCAGTCGCGTTGGACCTTCATCAAAAGCTCGTAGTTGGTCCGGGTATTCCGCAGCCGCTGGAGCAGCGCAGCATGCGACTCGACGCGGTCACCGTCGGCCAGCTCGCGCCGGAGCTTGCCGATGATCTCGACCTCCTCCTTGCTGAGCAGCAGCTCCTCGCGGCGGGTGCCTGACGCCACGACGTCGATGGCCGGGAACTGACGGCGCTCGGCGAAGTCCGCGCGCAGCCGCAGCTCGAGGTTCTCGGTCCCGCGCAGCTCCTCGAAGAAGATCTCGTCCACGCGTGAGCCCGAGTCGACCACGACGGTGGCCAGGATGGTGAGTGAGCCGCCGTTCTCGATGTTGCGCGCCGCGCCGAAGAATCGCTTGGGCGGGAACAGCGCAGAGGAGTCGACGCCGCCCGACAGGATCCGGCCGCTCGCCGGCGCGGCCAGGTTGTAGGCCCGGCCCAGGCGGGTCAAGCCGTCGAGGAGGAGCACGACGTCGTGGCCCAGCTCAACCAGACGCTTGGCCCGCTCGACGGCCAACTCGGCGACCGTGGTGTGGTCGAGCGCGGGACGGTCGAAGGTGCTCGCGATGACCTCGCCCTTGATCGAGCGCTCGAAGTCGGTGACCTCCTCAGGACGCTCGTCGACCAGGACCACCATGAGGTGGCACTCCGGGTTGTTGGCCGTGATCGCATTGGCGACCGACTGGAGCAGTGCGGTCTTGCCGGCACGCGCGGGTGACACGATCAGTCCCCGCTGTCCCTTGCCCACGGGAGCGGCCAGGTCGATCAGACGTCCGGTCAGGTCGTCAGGTCCGGTCTCGAGGCGCAGCCGGTCGGTCGGTGATACCGGCGTCAGCGCGGTGAACTCGACCCGGGTCTTGGCCTGTTCCGGCTCCACACCGTTGACCGAGTCGACGCGGACCATCGGGTTGAACTTCTCGCGACGCTCACCCTCGCGCGGTTGGCGCACCTGACCAGCGATCGCGTCACCGCGACGCAGACCGTAGCGACGGACCATCGACAGCGACAGGTAGACGTCATCCGTCCCGGCGAGGTAGCCGCCGGTGCGCACGAATGCGTAGTTGTCGAGGATGTCGAGGATGCCCGCGGCCGGGACGAGTACGTCGTCCTCACGCACCTCCGTGTCCGGCTCACGGGTCGACCGGGCGGTGCGATCACGGTCGCGGCCACGACGCCGCCGGTTGCGGCGACTGCCGCCCTCGCCGTCGCCGTCGTCGTCGGAGTCGTCCGCCTCGCGGGCAGCGTCCGGCTTGGGCTGATCCTGGTTCTGCTGGTTCTGGTGCTGCTGGTTCTGAGCCTGGTTCTGCTTGGGCTGGTCCTGACGCTGCTTCTGCTGCTTCGGCTGGTCCTGCTTGGCCTGGTCCTGCTTCGGCTGCTCCTGCTGGTCCGCCTTGGCCTGGTCCTGTTTCTGGCCCTGCTGAGCCTGTTTGGCCTGGTCCTGCTTCTGGCCGCCCTGCTGGCTCTGCTTGCGTTGGCGCTGACGAACCTTGGCCTGGCCCGAGGCTGCCTCGGTCTGGGACTCGTCCGCCTTGGCCTGATCGCTCGTGGACTGCTCATCCCGCTGCGGGGCGTCGGCGCGTGGGGCCTCAGTTCGCGGGGCCTCGGTGCGGGCGTCGCGCTGTGGTGCCTCGGCCGCGGGCGTCGTACGCGCGGACGATCCGGCCTGGGCGGCCTTGATCGCCTCGACCAGCGCGGCCTTCTTCATCGAACCGGCACCGGAGATGCCCATGCCGCCGGCCATCGCCTTGAGGTCGGCGAGCAGCATGGAGTTGAGGCCACCGGTCCGCTTCTTCGGCGCGGAGGTCTTCGCCGCCTTCGGGGCGTCAGCCGCCTGGGCATCGGCCTTCGGGGCGTCGGACGCGGTTGCGTCGGGGGTTTGAGTCACGTGGATCCTCGATCTCGCGCACGTGCCACCCGCGATCGGGAGGCACGGCTCACTGGGTCTTGTCCTGCGACGGCCAGCGCGAAGACACCGAGCTGACCGGGAAGAGGGGCGAGACGAACTCGCCGGGGCGCCGGGAACAATGGCGCGTCGTCAATGTATCACCACGCCGCGCCGCGTTCTGTCAACCTGACCGTGCACGCTCGCTGACCAGTTCAGCCGGCGTGCGCGCCCATGCCGCTGATGGCGAGGTCGTGCACGTCCCAGCCGGCAGGACAAAGCGCCGACAACGCCGTCCCTGCAGGGTTTCCCGGGCCGTCAGTGAACGCCAGCACCGTGGGGCCGGCCCCCGAGATGACCGCCGGGATGCCCTGAGCGCGCAACTGCTCGACGAGCGCGAGACTCTCCGGCATGGCGGGTCGTCGGTAGACCTGGTGCAGCCGGTCCTCGGTCGCCCGGAGCAGGTGTTCAGGCCCGTTCGACAGGGCCGCGACCAGCAGTGCGGCCCGACCTGCATTGGCTGCCGCGTCCGCATGGGGGACGACGTCGGGCAGGAGTCCGCGCGCAGCCTTCGTCGACACCGGCGAGGTGGGAACGAACACGGTGGCGGCAATGCGCGGATCGACACCTCCCGGCACGGCCCAGAAAGTTCCGTCGGCGTCCTGGCCCGAGATCACGAAGCCGCCCAGCAGCGCTGGCGCCACGTTGTCGGGGTGACCCTCGAGCTGGGCAGCGAGGTCGAGCAGCGCGGCATCGTCGAGCAACAGGCGACCACCGGCCACGAGCTCGCGCGCCAGCCAGACACCGCCGACGATCGCGGCCGACGACGAGCCGAGACCTCGGGCGTGCGGGATCACGTTCGTGCACGACAACCGTAGACCCGCAGGCTGGTGACCGAGTCGGTCGAAGGTCGCGCGCATCGCCCTGACGACGAGATGCCGTTCGTTGAGCGGCACCTGGCCCTCGCCGTACCCGCTGACCTCGATGGTCAGACCCGACGACGCGATCTCGGCCTCGAGATCGTCACACAACTCGAGCGCGAGGCCGAGGGTGTCGAAGCCGGGGCCGAGGTTGGCGGACGTCGCGGGGACCCGGACTCGGACCGGGCCGTCGACGAAGGTCACAGACCCGCGGCCCGCGCGGCGGCGTCGACGTCGGCGTCGACCACGACGT
>JASLDK010000257.1 GCA_030145945.1 Nocardioides sp. | reverse complement strand
GGTCGCCGCACCGCCCGGTGGAGCGTCGGAGGCAGATGTGCTCCTCGCTCGCCCCGCCACCGACCTCGCCGTGGTCTCCGCGTCACCACCGCTTGCCGAGCGCGGCAGCGCGGGCTGGCCGTGGTGGGGCGGCGGTGCGCTCCTCCTGCTCGCGGCCGCCGCGCTCGTCGTACCCCTGCCGTCGTCGGCAGACAAGACCAACTGACAGTCCGTCTCGGGACCCATCAATGAAGGGAACATCCATGTCCATCCGACCGAACCGCCGCTCCCTCGCGGCGCTCACGGCTGCCGGCGTCGCGGCCACCGGCCTGACGCTGCTTCCGGGCGCTCCGGCCCAGGCCGCCCCCGCTCCGCTCACGCTCCAGTGGGAGATCTCGCAGCAGTTCGACGACCACCTCTCGACCCACACGCTCGGCGGTGGGGCGACAGAGAATGCCGACGGCGTGATCACCTTCCCCGGTGGTGAGGGATCCTTCGACCCCGCCACCGGCGTGACCAGCATGGCCTACGACGGCTCCGTTGCAGGAGCGTTCGTGATGGCCACGACGACCTACTACCAGGTGACCCTGGCCGACCCGATCGTCGCCGTCGACAGCCAGGGCAAGGGCACCATCTCCGCTGTCGTCTCGGCCTCGAACGCCGCTGCCATGGGCAACGCCGCCGAGGAGACCGAGCCCGCCCGGGTCGTCGTCACGACCTTCGACGCCGCGGCCGGCGACTGGAGCCAGGCCGAGGGGGTCGGGACGCTGACAGACACGCCGGACTGGGCCGGGGTCATGCCCGAGGGCCCCGCGTCCGCGGACCTCGGCATCGGCGCCGGGAAGCCGGTCAACGGCGGTTCCTTCGCGCCCTCCTTCCTTGCCCAGCTGACTTCTGGCGTTCGAGCACACTTCTACGCCTCGGGGTCTGCGTCGGATCCCAAGAAGGTCGCCGCGACCTTCACCGCCTCAGCGCCGGTCGCCGATGCTCCGGCAGTGACGGTCACGCCCACCACGACCCCGCAGGGCGTCACGGCGACCGTCAGTGGCGTCAACTTCATCAACTCGACCGCCCTCGGCGGTGCTGGGGTCTACGTCGGGCTGGCACCTGCTGGCGGGATGCCGACTGCCGCCACCCAGGCTGAAGGCATGGCGAAGTTCGTTGCCGCGACCTACCTGCCGGCAGCATCCCTCGCGGATGGCACCTTCACCACGAATCTCGTTGCGGCAGGCGACAAGTTGGACCCCCGTGTGAAGTACTCCGTCTACACCTGGCAGGCACACCAGCACGCCAGCAAGCACCTCGACACCGAGACGCCCGTCACCATCGACTGGGCCAGGCTCGGCTACCCGACGGCAACGGCCGCCGCGGCGACCGTCGCGAAGAAGCCGACCAGCAAGAAGAAGGGCTCCGTCACCGTTGCTGTCGCTGGCGGGAGGTACGCCGCCACCGGTCAGGTCACGCTCACCTACAAGGGCGGCAAGCTCAAGGGCAGGAAGGTCAAGCTCAACAAGTCAGTCGCGCTCGCGGCCGACGGGACCGTCACCGTGAAGCTGCCGAAGTCGGCGAAGGGCAAGCGCAAGCTGACCGTGAGCTATGCCGGTGACGCCCTCCACCAGGCGTCGACGACCACCGTCACGGTGAAGGTCAAGAAGTAGCGACGGCCTCAGCCCTCGGCGCCGACCGCCCGCAGCACGAACGTCTCGATCGCTGCGGGCGGGAGGTGGCGAGGAGTGAGGCAGGCGTGGACCAACGACAGGGCCGAGGGCAGGTCGTCGATGTCGAACGTTCCCTCGGCCTGCCCGGTGGAGAGGATCTCGCGCAACACGTCCTCGACCTCGCCCACGTGATCACGGATCTCGAGGCGGGCCGCAGGGGACAGGGCGCCGTACAACGACGGGCCGAGACCCATGTGGAACTTCTCCCCGGCCGCGAGGTGGTGGCGGATGTAGGTCCGGAGTTGGTCGGCTGGCCCCCGAGCCTCGCCCAACGCAGTCCGCAGCTCGCTGACGTAGGTCTGTGTCTCGTGGGTCGCGAAGGCGACGAGCACCGCCTCCTTGTCGTGGAAGTGGTGATAGATGGTGGTGCGTCCCAGCCCGGCGCGCTCGGCGATCGCGGCCATCGTGACCGCATCGAAGCTTCCTCGGCCCAGCAGTTCCGCGAATGCGTCGAAGACCTGCCGTTGCACCAGGTCGCGGTGCTCGGCGAGGGAGTCTGCGACGATCCGTGGCACGAATCAGATCCGCGGCACGATGTTGCCGAGGAGTGCACCCATCCGGGTGGCGGCGAGACGACCAGCCTCGAGCACCTCGGCATGGTTGAGCGGCTCGCCGCTCAACCCCGCCGCGAGGTTGGTGACCAGGCTGATGCCGAGGATCTCCATGCCGGCTTCGCGGGCGGCGATCGCCTCGAGCGTGGTGCTCATGCCGACCAGGTGGCCGCCGAGGATCCCGGCCATCCGGACCTCGGCCGGGGTCTCGTAGTGGGGGCCGGTGAACTGCACGTAGACGCCCTCGTCGAGGGTCGGCTCGACCTCACGGCACAGGTCGCGCAGCCGTGCGGAGTAGAGGTCGGTGAGGTCGACGAAGTTGGCGCCGACGATCGGCGACTGGCCGGTCAGGTTGATGTGGTCGCTGATCAGCACGGGCGTGCCTGGCGACCAGGACTCCTTGAGTCCGCCGCAGCCGTTGGTGAGCACGATCGCGCGGCACCCGGCGGCGGCCGCCGTACGGACTCCGTGCACGACTGCAGCGACACCGCGACCTTCGTAGTAGTGCGTGCGGCTGAGAAAGGCGAGCAGGTGCCGGTCAGGGGCGCCGTCGACGCCGGGGAGCCGGATCGAGCGGATCTTCCCGGAATGCCCGACCACCGCGGACGCCGTGAACCCGGGCAGGTCCGTCACCGACACCTCGGTGGTGTTCTCGCCCGTCGGGTCGAGCGCCTCCGCGGCAGGCAACCAACCCGAGCCGAGGACGAGGGCGACGTCATGTCGGGTCACGCCGGTCAGCTCGGCAAGACGTGCGGCGGCCTGCTCGGCCAGGGCGTACGGCGTGGGGGAGTCGGTCACGGAGGGAGCCTACTCACCACGGCCCGACGGGGTCACCCGTCACCAGGTGGCGACGAGTGTCTCCGGCACGAGTCCGTGCCGCACCCGCTGCGGGTGGTCGCCGACCTCGCGGTAGGCGAGCTCCTTGCCGGTGTTGGTGTCGAGGACGGCGACGGCGTCACTGCCGGACAGCGAGATCCAGCAGGTGTCGTTCATGCCCTCGGTGGTCCAGTAGGGCTTGAGGTAGGAGTGGCCGGTCGTCTTCGTGTCGAAGATCTTGTAGGTGCCCGACGTCCGGTCCACCAGCGCGGCGTAGTCGTCCATCGTCCCTGCCACACACAGGGTGTCGCCGGCGGCGTTGATGGAGAGGCCGTGGTGGGCGGAGTCGTTGACGTACTTCTCCCGCGGCATCGTCGGCACCCGGTTGGGCAGCGGGACGAGCCGGGTGACCGCGCCGACGCGGGGCTCCGGGATCCCGCCGAGCGTGTAGTCGACCTTGCCGTTGAGGTCCGGCGCCTGGGTGTCGAACT
This sequence comes from Nocardioides sp., assembly GCA_030145945.1. Taxonomy (GTDB): domain Bacteria; phylum Actinomycetota; class Actinomycetes; order Propionibacteriales; family Nocardioidaceae; genus Nocardioides. The sequence goes on along the minus strand of JASLDK010000257.1, from coordinate 9,784 downwards.
CGACGTACCCGTGGAAGAAGGAGACCTGGAAGTAGATGTAGCGCTCGTCGGGTGAGATGGCCATCGGGCGGACGGCGCTGCTCATGTTGGGGTAGCCCGCCTCCGCGAGCTCCTGGCCGATGCCCCAGCGCTTCGCGATGGAGAAGTCGGAGTTGTTGACGACCTCGAACCAGCGGTCGCCCTTCAGCTTGTCGAGGAGCGGGAGGTCACCGGGGGTGTAGACGAGACCGATCGAGGCATGGAAGATCTGCTGCCCGTCCTTGGTGTAGTTGCTCTCGTGCGGGGTCTCGCCCGAGACGAACGTGCGGATCCGGTCGCCCATCTTGATGACGGTGCCGTCGCTCAGGGTCTCGTTGACCATGGAGAACTCGATGACCTGCTTCTTCGTCGAGTCCGACACGAGCAGCCGGCGTCCGTCGGGAGAGACGGCCATGTGATCGCTGCGGTGGCCGTCCATCGCCTGCTCGCGCACGATCGAGTCCGGATTGCCGGCGCTGGCCTTGGCGATGTCGATCCACACCACATCAGCGAAACTGGGGCGGGAGACGGCGAGGTACTTGCCGTCGAGTGTGGTGAACATGTCGTCGACGTACTGGTCATGGCCCTCGCCCGGCCCGTAGCGGACCAGCAGGAAGTAGGCCAGCGCGACCGGGTCGAGTGCCAGCGCGGCGAGTTCCTGCTTCTTGTCCGGGATCAGGTTGATCCCGCGCTTGAGCACGGTGAAGTCCTGTGCGTCGACCACGCTGGCCGTTCCCGCCCAGTTGTTGCCGACCCACATCACGTCCCGCATGCCTGGCGCTCGTTGGGGCAGTGCGGTCGGCGCGGCGGGCAACGCAGACCTGATCGAACGGTCGTTGCTGCTGCTCAGGTCCTGCGCGGGCGCGGCGTCAGGGAAGGCAAGGGAGAGGGCGGCCAGGCCAGCTGCGGTCGCGGTCAGGGAGAGGCGTCGGAGGACGCGGGAGGACGTCGCCATAATCTGACAACGGTTCAGGTTAACCGAAGGTACGGGTCAGGTTCCGAGAAGCTACAGACCAGTTGAGCGACAGGACCGCGAGCGCAGGCGCGACACGTAGTCGGCGGGCGCGTCGGCGGCCTCCGCCGCGTTGGCGATCACCCCGAGGTAGGACGCCGACGGCAGCCCGCCCTCGTACGCGTCGAGGACATAGGTCCAGGCCACGATCTCGCCGACCATGGTCGAGACCCGCACCTTGGTACGCCGGTAGAGCCCGGAGTCGGCCGACTCCCACTCGTCGAGCCTCCGCTCGTCGAGCGGGCTGACGTCGTAGACCGCGACGAAGACCTGCTCGATCGGGTCCTGGACGATCGTCGCCAGCGCGCCGTCCCAGCCGTGCTCCTCGCCACCGAAGGTGAGCCGCCAACCGGTGAGCCAACCCGTGCTGCGCAGAGGCGAGTGGGGACACCGCTCGCCCATGCGTTGCGGGTCGAGGTTGGTGCCGTAGGCGGCGTACGACGTCACGGGTTCAGGCTAGTGCTTGGTTCCGTCGTACGCCGCCCTCGGCCGAACCGTCAGGCGCCGGTGTAGAGCAGATGGTTGTTCGGCGTCGCCGGAGAGCAGATCAGGAAGAGAACGCAGGACTTCTCGGTGCCGGTGATCTTGCTCTTCGTGGTGGCGCCGAGAATGCCGGCCGCGACCTGCGCGGGCGTGGCCGTCGGGTGAGCGGCGAGGTAGAGCGCGGCCGCACCCGCGACGTGCGGTGTCGCCATCGACGTACCGCTGATCGTGTTGATGCCGCCGTTCAGCCAGTCCGAGGTGATGTCGACGCCGGGCGCGAACAGGTCGACGCAGGTGCCTCGGTTGGAGAAGCTGGCACGGGCGTCATTGCGGTCGCTGGCGGCGACGGTGAGTGCGCCGGCCACGCGAGCCGGTGACGACTTGCAGGAGTCGGCGTTCTCGTTGCCGGCTGCAACAGCCATCGTGATGCCGTCGTCGATCACCCGTTGGACGGCGGCGTCGAGGGCCGTCGACGCGCTGCCGCCGAGACTCATGTTGGCGACAGCGGGCTTGCCCGCCTGGTGGTTGGCGACGACCCAGTCGAGGCCGGCGATCACGGCAGAGGTCGCGCCGGATCCCTGGCAGTCGAGAACGCGTACGGCGACCAGGCGGGCCTGCTTCGCGAGGCCCTTGTCGGTGCCGCCGATCGTGCCGGCCACATGGGTGCCGTGGCCGTTGCAGTCGGTCGCGTTGGCGTCGTTGTCGATCGTGTCGGTGCCGGAGACGGCCCGTCCTGCGAAGTCGGGGTGGTTGAGTTGGATGCCGGTGTCGACGACATAGGCATCGACACCAGCGCCCGTGGTGCTGGAGGTGTAGGAGTTGTCGAGGGGCAGATTGCGCTGGTCGACCCGGTCCTGTCCCCAGCTGGCCGTCGGGTTCTGGGTGTCGCTGGCGCGGACGATGCCGTCGATCTCGACCGAACGGACCTGCGTGTTGCCGCGCAGGACGCCCAGCAAGGTGTCGGTGAGCGTGGCGGAGAAGCCCGACAGTGCGTGGTTGTAGACGTGGGTGACCTCGCCACCGCGTGTGGTGACGAGCGATCGGGCCGCGGCCGCCGGGTCGGCGCCGGGCTGCAGGGTCACGATCACGTTGAGAAGGCCCGACGAGGCTCCTGCGGACGTCGCTGTGGGCGACGTCGTGGATGGCAAGGCCGCTAGGGCCGGGGGGAGTGCGACCTGGGTGAGTGTGCCGGCGGCGAGCGTGCCGGCAGCGAGGAATCCGAGAATCCGAGACATGCGGGAGCAACTTCCTTCTGGGTGGACGGCGACCCCATGGCGCCGTACCGACGAGCCGTACTCGCGGTACGCGAACTCTGCCCTGTGCGTGATGCGGGGCACAAGGGGCAGCCCTACTAGGCTGGCAGCGTGACCCACTTCGATGTCCTCGTCCTCGGCGCCGGCCCTGGTGGCTATGTCGCCGCGATTCGCGCCGCACAGCTCGGCAAGTCCGTTGCCGTGATCGAGAAGAAGTACTGGGGCGGTGTGTGCCTCAACGTCGGCTGCATCCCCTCGAAGGCACTGCTGAAGAACGCCGAGCTCGCGCACACGCTGACGCATGAGAAGGCCAAGTTCGGCATCGAGGGCGACGCGACGATGGCCTTCGGCCCCACGCACGCGCGTTCACGTTCGGTGAGCGCCGGCATCGTCAAGGGCGTCCACTTCTTGATGAAGAAGAACAAGATCACCGAGATCGACGGCTGGGGCACGTTGACCGGCCCGAAGACCGTGACGGTCGCACTCAACGACGGCTCGTCCGCCGACTACACCTGCGACAACCTGATCATCGCCACCGGCGCGACCGTTCGCAGCGTCCCGGGCGTGGAGCCCAACGGCCAGAACATCGTCACCTACGAGGAGCAGATCCTCGACGAGAACCTGCCGTCCTCGATCATCATCGGCGGCTCCGGCGCGATCGGCGTCGAGTTCGCCTACGTTCTCAAGAACTTCGGTGTCGACGTCACCATCGTCGAGTTCCTCGACCGGATGGTCCCGACCGAGGACGCCGACGTGTCCAAGGAGCTCGCCAAGCACTACAAGAAGCTCGGCGTGAAGGTGCTGACATCGACCGCGGTCAAGGGTGTCGAGGACACGGGTTCGGGCGTCAAGGTCCGCATCGCCCCCGCCGCTGGCGGCGACGAGACGGTGCTCGAGGCCGACAAGTTCCTGGCTGCCTTCGGCTTCGCTCCGCGCGTCGACGGCTACGGCCTCGACGCGGCTGGTGTCGCCCTCACCGAGCGTGGCGCCATCGCGATCGACGAGTTCTGCCGCACCAACGTCGACGGCGTCTACGCCATCGGTGACTGCACCGGCAAGATGATGCTCGCCCACGTCGCCGAGGCCCAGGGCATCGTCGCCGCCGAGACCCTGGCCGGCGCCGAGACGATGCCGGTCGAATACGACTTCGTCCCGCGTGCGACCTACTGCAACCCGCAGATCGGCTCCTTCGGCTACAGCGAGCAGCAGGCCAAGGACAAGGGGTACGACGTCAAGACGGCCACCTTCCCCTTCACCGCCAACGGCAAGGCGATGGGTCTGGGCGAGGCAGTCGGCTTCGTGAAGGTCGTCGCCGACGCCGAGCACAACGAGATCATCGGCGCCCACATGATCGGGCCCGACGCCACCGAGCTCCTGCCAGTGCTCACCCTCGCGCAGAAGTGGGACCTCACCGCCGATGAGGTGGGCCGCAACGTCTTCGCCCACCCGACGCTGTCCGAGGCGGTCAAGGAGGCGATCCACGGGATCGCCGGCCACATGATCAACCTCTGATCTCAGAGCCTGGCCGACGGCCTCCGCCCCCGCTGTGGGTCGGAGGCCGTCGCTGTTCTCGCGCAGGTCGGCTGACCGGACGACTCGAACTGACCACGGCCGTCTGCGTAGCAGGACTCATGCGGTCGGCGTACCTGTCGATCAGGCTGGGGACATGAAAGATCTCCGTCGCGTCATCGTCGCCCTGGTCATCGGTTCCTTCTCCGTTGCCGCACTCATCGGCATCCTCGCCCTGCTGGGTTCGGGAGACTTCACCGACACCCACGGTCGGGTGCTGCTCACGACCGTCATCGTCGGTGTCGAGTCCACCGTCGTGCTGTGCCTGCTCGCGCTCGCTGGCCATCGGTGGTGGCCGTTGGGGTTCGTCGGAGGTGTCTCGTCGCTGATCGCGACGTCGGCGGCCTTTGGCCTCACCTGGGGTGACTTCGACTGGGACTCCGTCGTGTGGGAGCAGTTGTGGAAGACGTTCGTGATCAACGCCATCGTCGCGTTCACGGCTGCGCAGTTCGCGCTCCTCATCGCGCTGATCCTCCGCAAGGGCCGGGAGTCAGAAGGTCTGGGCGTCCTCCTTGCCGCAACAGGTGTCGCGGGTGCGTTGGTCGCCATCCTCGCGATCGGTCCGATCCTCCAGGAGTCCGACCCCGGCGGCGGCTACTGGCGGTTCTTCGGCATCCTGGCGATCCTCGACGTCCTCGGCACGGTCCTGCTCATCGCCCTGGGAGCCTTCGGTCGGGTGCGGGACAGGTTCGCCGAGGGCTCGATGCCGGTGCCGGCTCAAGCGCCGGCTGTTGTCGCCAACCGGGCGATCGAGATCCGGCTCAGCGCGGAACAGCAACAGCGCATCTCGCAGTGGGCACTCGCTCACGGGACGACGCCGAACCGCGTTGTCGAGGACGCTCTCGACACCTACTTGGTGGAGCGCTCGGAACCGTCCGCGTCAGATCGCTGATGGACGCGGGGGCTGCCGGGTTCGCGGGCGTTGGTGAAGGCCCAGTCCATTCCGTCCGCGCCCACATCGTCGAAGGCGGGATCTCGTCGGAGGCCGACCTTCGTCTCGACCCGTTGGCTGGCCGTATGCATGGGTCGGATGCGGGCAACGACGAGGTGGTTTGGCAGGGACTTCTCTGCCCAATGCAGTGCGGCACCGGCGGCTTCCGTCGCGTACCCACGTCCCCAGGTCGTCTGGTGGAAGCGGTACATGAGGTTGAGGACACGATGCTCGCGGATCGTCATCCAGCGGACACCGCAGTTCCCCACCAGCCGGCCTGAGCTCTCGTCGAAGACGCTGCAGTTTCCGAACCCGTAGCGATCCCAATGCGCTTGCCAGCGCTCCACCAGAGCCTCGACATCCTCGAGCTCGGTCACGAGGTCCGAAGGGTTGTGCCGAACCACCGCCGGATTCGACAGGATCCCGAGAACCGCTGGTGCATCGGCCGAGACGGGCCTGCGAAGGGACAGTCGCTCGGTCACCAGGCGAGGCGGCTGCGAGGGCATCTCGGAAATGTACTCACCGCTTGAGATCACGATTCCGCGAGAAGTCATGGGTTTGCACATTATGCGAACATGTGTTCTAATGATTGAAGCGCCGCAGGTTACGAGATTCTGAGTTGGCACGGGTTATGGATAGGCGCCTCTGTCCGCGGCTGCGCTCGTCTCGGAGGTGTTCTCGATGTCGGTCTACACACACACCGCCCACCCGGTGTTGGGGTGCGCGGAGTCCATCCGTACGGCGTTGGCTGGGGTGTCGCAGGTTGAGCCGATGTTCATGTCGGTGGCTGACAAGGAAGCTGCTCTGGTCGTTTTGGCGCGGGCCGAGTCGCAGGTCGCGGAGTTGAGGCTCCGGGTGCTGGCAACGGCCGATGATGTGGCTGTGGAGCACGGTTCTCGGGATGCGGGTGTTTGGTATGCGAACGCCACGCAGACGGATCCTCGGGTTGCTGCGGGTGAACTGCGGCTGGCCAAGGCGTTGGATTCCAGGCCCGGTGTCGCGGCTGGTGTCCGGTCCGGTGCTGTGAGTGTCGCTCAGGCGCGGGTGATCACGACCGCTCTGGACGAACTTCCCGCCGAGTTGGGTCCGCAGTTGCAGAAGGATGCGGAGGTGTCGCTGGTCGGGTACGCGAAGGCCCACCATCCTGGTGAGCTACGCAGGTTGGGCCGTCGGATCCTCGAGGTCGTCGCTCCCGAGATCACTGAGGAGGAAGAGGGCAAGAAGCTCGAGGCGGAGGAGCGGCGGGCTCGGGAGAAGGAGACTCTGAGGTTCAAGGATCTCGGTGACGGGACCACCCGGATCTGGGGACGTCTCGCGACCAGTGTCTGTGAACGGTTGAAGGCCTATCTGCAGGCGCAGACCTCGCCGCGGAAGCAGGCCGCCGAGCAAGCCGCGGCGTCTCGTGACGGTTGCTGCGTAACCTCCTCGACGTCCGATGAGAACCATGACCACGAACACGGTGGGGAGTCGGCCGGCACGGGGGAGCGGATCCCGCAGCACCGTGCCTATGCCCGCGCCTTTGCGGCGCTCCTGGAGAACCTCGGCGCGAAGCAACTGCCTGAGCACGGTGGGGATGCGACCACCATCCTGATCACGCTCTCCTACGAACAACTCCTCCGTGACCTGTCGGCTGCCGCGGTGATCACCGGCGACGGCTACGACCGGATCTCCGCGACCGAGGCCCGGCGCCTCGCCTGCCAGGCCAACCTGATCCCCGTCGTCCTGGGCGGCAAGGGCGACGTCCTCGACCTGGGCCGCAGCCAACGGCTCTACTCCAAGGCCCAACGCAAAGCGCTGCGCCTGCGCGACCGGCGGTGTCGGGCCGAGGGCTGCACGATCCCGGCGGCTTGGACCGAAGCCCACCACCTCAAGCCATGGAGCCGGGGTGGGAGGACCGACCTCGAGGATGGAGTGAGTCTGTGCTCCCACCATCACCACCGCGCCCACGACACGACGTACCTCACTCAACGCCTGCCCAACGGCGACCTCCGCTTCGCCAGGCGGACGTGAGGGGAAGGGTGCCTCGTGACGGCCGCGACCGGCCTCATCGACGTCCGATCACTCGACGGCCTTCCTTGACTGCAGACGGGTCAGGGAATGCCGCGCCCTCCGCATGCCTTGAACCCACTGATGTCTCTCGCACTCTCCGTCCTCGACCTCGTCCCCGTCCGCAGCGACCAGACCAGCGGTGACGCACTCGCGGCGACCCTGGATCTGGCGCGCGCTGCTGACCGCCTCGGCTATCGCCGCTTCTGGCTGGCCGAGCACCACAACATGCCGGCCGTCGCCGCCACCAACCCGCCCGTCCTGATCGGACTGGTGGCCGGAGCGACCGAGCGCATTCGCGTGGGGTCCGGCGGTGTGATGCTGCCCAATCATGCGCCGCTCGTCGTCGCCGAGCAGTTCGCGCTCCTCGAGGCCGCCTTCCCTGACCGGATCGATCTCGGCATCGGCCGCGCACCCGGAAGCGACCCGGTGACCAGTTGGGCGCTGCGCCACGGCGCCGGGGGAGTGAGCGACGAGGCGGTCACCCGCTTCCCGGAGTACGTCGACAACGTGCTCGCGATGATGGAGCCCGACGGCGTCGGCCTCGCGCTGCGCGGTGGGCAGCACGTCCTGAAGGCGACGCCGGCGGCTGCTTCGGTGCCGCAGATCTGGCTCCTCGGCTCCTCCGACTACTCGGCCCGGCTCGCTGCAGCCAAGGGCATGCCCTACGTCTTCGCCCACCACTTCAGCGGCTCCGGCACCGCGGAAGCCCTGGAGCTCTACCGCTCCACCTTCCAGCCCTCACCTGAGCTCAGCGAGCCGCGGACCTTCCTCACCGTCAACGCCTCGGTCGCCGACGCCGCCGAGGAGGCCCAGCGGTTGGCCCTCCCGCAACTGCTCCAGATGCTCGCCCTGCGCACTGGCCAACCGCTCGTCGCCCAACGCACCGTCGAGGACGCCGAGACCATCGTCGAAGCCGGACTCCCTGAGGGTCACGAATCGCTGATCGAGGCGATGCGCCGACGCTGGGTGATCGGGGACGCCGACAGTGCGGTCGAGGAGATCGAGAGCCTCGCATCGGCGTACGGCGTCGACGAGGTGATGGTGAACCCCGTCGCGGGCGCATTCCGTGGGGCCGATCAGCGGCAGGCGCCAGCCCGGATCCGCACACTGGAGCTCCTGGCGCGCTGAGAGACGCCGTCCCGATGGCGCCCGTCCTCGAGGATTGGGAGTTCGTTGGCGCAGAACCATAGACTGGCGTGTCGGTCCAACGTGGGTTTCGTGTGTGGTGCACGAGCTCGCGAGGTCCACTCGCCCGCGAAGCTGTGGGGAGAGGTTCCCGGACCACCGGTAGACACAACGTTCCCAACAAGATTGTGAGACATGGCAAAGAAGGAAGGCGTCATCGAGATGGAGGGCTCCGTCGTGGAGGCCCTTCCGAACGCCATGTTCCGTGTGGAGCTGAGCAACGGCCACAAGGTCCTCGCTCACATCAGCGGAAAGATGCGTCAGCACTACATCCGGATCCTCCCCGAGGACCGCGTGGTGGTGGAGCTCTCTCCCTACGACCTCTCCCGCGGACGGATCGTCTACCGCTACAAGTGAGCCACCGGCTCACTGTTTCCGCCACTAGCTAGAAAGGGCTGACATGAAGGTCAACCCGAGCGTGAAGCCGATCTGCGACAAGTGCAAGGTGATTCGTCGCCACGGCCGCGTCATGGTCATCTGCGAGAACCCGCGCCACAAGCAGCGCCAGGGCTGAGTCGCCTCGGCCGCGCCGGCCCGCGAGGGGCGGCAGGCGCAGACAACTGAATACGACAACCACGTGATCGCTTAGGTCCCGCGAACGCCCCCCTTGGGGCTGGGGCCGAATCACCTCCGGAGCGGATGGCCGGAGCTGGGTGCAGAGAAACCCGGACGCATCACGACCACACCACCGTGAAATCCAAGGAGACGCCTTTCATGGCACGCCTCGTCGGAGTCGACCTCCCGCGTGACAAGCGCATCGAGATCGCACTCACCTACATCTACGGCATCGGCCGTACCACCGCCCAGCAGCTGCTGGCCGAAACCGGGGTCAACCCCAACCTCCGCGTCCACGAGCTGGGCGACGAGGAGCTGGTCAAGCTTCGCGACCAGATCGAAGCCAACAACATCAAGATCGAGGGTGACCTCCGTCGCGAGGTCCAGGCTGACATCCGTCGCAAGATCGAGATCGGCAGCTACCAGGGTCGCCGTCACCGCATGGGCCTTCCGGTCCGCGGACAGCGCACCAAGACCAACGCTCGCACCCGAAAGGGCCCGAAGCGCACGGTTGCCGGCAAGAAGAAGGCCAAGTGATCTGAGCCCTTCGGGCTCGACACCGCCTCACCACAGACCAGCTTTCTCAAGGAGATAACGCATGCCTCCCAAGGCTCGCGCCGGCGCCAAGAAGGTGCGCCGCAAGGAAAAGAAGAACATTGCTCAGGGCGAGGCCCACATCAAGAGCACGTTCAACAACACGATCGTCACGATCACCGACCCGACGGGCGC